>JAJZGE010000111.1 GCA_021798675.1 Pseudomonadota bacterium
CGAAGCACTCCCAGTTGCGCGCGGCGCGGCCGATGCCGCCGTACACCACCAGCTCGGCCGGGTTCTCCGCCACCTCGGGGTCGAGGTTGTTCTGCAGCATGCGGAACGGCGCCTCGGTGAGCCAGCTCTTGCAGCTGAGCTCGGTGCCGCGCGGCGCGCGGATGGTGCGGGTGGTGTCGATGCGGGTGGGGGCGTTCATGGTCGAAAGCTCTTGGTGGGACAGTCCATCGAGTATAGGCGAGGCGAAACCCGGCGGCAGGCGCGGCCGCACCGGCTGGGCCATCCTGCGCCTAGTTGCCTTTCGGCGCCTTCGGGGCCGGGGCCTTGGAGGACGACTTGGCAAGCACTTGGCGGATATGGGCGATCTGCCATTGCATGGCGGGGTTGTGGCCGAAGTGCTCGACGAAATACCGATAGGTGTCGCCCAGGCCGGCGCGCGGCTGAGATTCCTGGATGGTTGCGCGCATCACCCACCCCGCCGGGCTGCCGGGATATTTGCGAATGATGCGATCGGTGATATCCCAGGCTTTGTCCCACTCGTGGGTCTGGTCGATGTACAGGCTTGCCAGCGGCCCGAGTACGTCGATGTCGTCGGGATCCATGACCAGTGCGTGTTCGAGATCCTTCTCGGCATTCGGCACTTTCATCAACGACAGGTAGACGTTACCGCGCAGCAGGTAGTTGCGGGCATCGCTCGGGTTGTCTGCAATGAGCCGGCTGGCGTCGTCGAGCGCCATCCGCATCTCGCCCACGTAGTCGAGGTTGGTGTCGCGCTGCCGGCGCACGCCCAGGGCGCCCGGCTGAAAGCGCAGCACCTCGGACAGATAGATCACCGCGAGTTTGGGGTGCCCGTTTGCGCCGGCTGTGCTGCCTGCGCTGGAAAGCAGGGCCGTGCTGGCCACGTTGTCGAATACCACCGGATATGCGGACCAGTTGGCCGACGATCGGCAGTTGCAGACGTCATAGCGGTAAGCCGGCTCCAGCGAGAGCAGGATCGCCAGCAGCGGATTCTGCTTCACGTGGGCCTGCGCCTGCCGGGCGACGCGCGCCATGGCTTGCAGCGAGCCGCCCCATCGCGGTTCCTCCACGGCACTCCAAAGGCCGTAGATCGAATAGTTGTCCGGCGCCACCGCAAGACCGCGCTGAACGGCCCGACGAATGTAATTGTCCCCCAGGCTCAGCGAGCCGGCGCGCATCATCGCCACATAGGTTGGGGTGACCTGGGGATCCAAGGCCATCGCGCGCTGCAGATCGGCGTCGGCCTCCCGCAGCAGGCGGTTCATCGCGTCGATGTTGCTTTGCGGCGTATCGCTTATATAGGCACCGCCGCGCGCCTTCCATGCCATGGCCACATACGCCGACCCGCTCGCAGCATAGGCAAACGCACTGTCCGGCGATGCACGCTTCCAGGCATCCAGCGTCTGGCGCACATCGAACGATCCGTTATCGAACGCACTGAAATACGTGTGATCCAGCAAGCCCCGTGATTGGGGGCGGGTGCGCTGCGCCTGGAGGGCCTGGGCAAGCCGACGGTCCAGCTCGGCGGCGTGTCCACCCTGGATGAGTGCCTGCGCCTCATCAAACGAAATCGTCTTTTGCAGGTAGTAGCGGCAATAAGCCTCGACCGTGGCCGGCGACCAGTGGCTGCGCGGCGGGTCGGGATAATCGAGGCAGCGCTGCAAGGGGTCGGCCACGGCCTCGGCGGCCCGCACCCTGTCGAGGAAGGCATGCACCTCGGCGAGCGTGAAATCGCCATGCATCCGCGCCGTCAGCCCCGCGACCGGCGGTGCATGCGTCCTGGCGAGTTGCGGCCTGCGGACCGGGGGCACCGCGAATAGCGACACCGCCTCATGGATGGACCAAACGTATTCCCCGATACCCAGCAGGATCAGCGCAATGATCAGCAGGGTGCGTCCACGCGTCGACATGAGTCCCCTCTCTCCCTGGGCACGATGGGGCCGACAGTAGCACCGCCTGTCGCTGACTGTCAGCGACAGGCACCGGCATGCCGACGTGCCTCAATGCCGCAGGTAACCGCACGACGCGTGCGAGCGAACAGCCCTCCATCGAACCGGAGAAGCTGTCGCATGACGCCTACCACCCTCCCCAGGAAACACACCGCCTACCGTTGGGCGGCGATCGTCGCGACGCCCGCCCTAGTCGCCCTCGCCTTCGCCTACGTCGGCGGCGGGTTGACGCCGCAGCGGCTGACGCCAGGGCGGCTGATCGACCAGTTCCAGGCCAATGCCAGGGTGCATCCGGGCTACCGGCGCAACCACGCCAAGGGCGTGTGCGTGGCCGGCTATTTCCAGAGCAGCGGGCGGGCCGCGGCGTATTCGGTGGCGCAGGTGTTTGCGCCGGGCCAGCGCACGCCGGTGGTGGGCCGCTTCGCGATACCCGGCAGTAACCCGTATGCGCCGGACGGCAGCGTGCCGATCCGCAGCATGGCGCTGCGCTTTGCGCAGGCGAACGACCAGCAGTGGCGCACCGGCATGAACAGCATGCCGGTGTTCCCGGTGGCCACGCCGCAGGCGTTCTTCGCGCAGTTGAAGGCGCAGCAGCCCAACCCGGCCACGGGCAAGCCGGATCCGGCGAAGCTGGCGGCGTTCTTCGCCGCGCATCCGGAGACTGCCGCGTTCCGCGCGTGGGCGAAGACGGCCAAGCCCTCCGCCAGCTTCGCTACCGAGAGCTACTGGAGCCTGGACGCGTTCGAGTTCGTGGACGCCAAGGGCGTGCAGCACGCGGTGCGCTGGCGGATGGCGCCGGAGGTGACGGACAGCGGCGCTGCCCCAGCCGGCCAGGCGGATTACCTCGACGCCGACCTGCGCCAGCGGCTAGCGCAGGGGTCGCAGCGTTGGAAGCTGCTGGTAACGCTGGCCAACCCCGGCGACCCGACCGACGACGCCACCCAGACCTGGCCCGCCGATCGCACCACCCTCGACGCCGGCACGCTGGTGATCGACAGCAAGCAGGCGCAGGACAGCGGCCCGTGCCGTGACATCAACTACGACCCGGCGGTGCTGCCGCATGGCATCGCGATCTCCGACGACCCGCTGCTGCCAGCGCGCTCGGCCGCCTATGCCGTGTCCTACCTGCGCCGTACCAGCGAGGAGGCGCACCTGCCGGGCAGTGCCCGCCCCTCCGCGAAAGCACGGCCGGAGAGCGCACGATGAAAAACACGGCCGGCCTGTTCGGCCTGCCCGCTCGCGTGCTGCACTGGCTGATGGCAGTGATGATTCTGGCGATGCTGTTCATCGGCGTCGGCATGGTGGCGTCGGTATCCGAACGCCACGCATGGCTGCTGCGCATCCACAAGCCGCTGGGCGTCGCGATCCTGCTGCTGGCGGTGCTGCGCCTCGCCGTGCGCCTGCGCCTGCGCCACCCGCCACCGCCGCTGCCGGCCGACCTGCCTGCGCTGCAGAAGCTGGCCGCGCACGCCGCGCACTGGCTGCTGTACGCGCTGATGATCGCGATGCCGCTGGTGGGCTGGGCGATGCTCTCGGCCGGCGGCTACCCGGTGATGCTCAGCGATTCGCTGCGGCTGCCGGCGATCTTCCCGACCAGCGCGACCGCGTTCGCCATCCTGCGCCACCTGCACACCGGGCTGGCGCTGCTGCTGTTCCTCACCTTCCTCGCACACCTCGGCGCGGCGCTGTACCACGGGCTGATCCGGCGCGACGGGGTGCTGGCGAGCATGGTCGGAAGAAGTCGCGGAACGTAACGCAGGCCAGGCAGATCATGTGGGCCACGCCGGCTCAGCGTTGACAGCGCGGACCTTGCTCGAACCAGGCCCTCGCTGCCGCAAGCGCCGGGTCGCCACCTGCATCGGGGTCCACGACCGGCACATCCGGCTGCAGCTTGCCGCCATACACCTGCCCCGTGCGATCCATGTCGACCGCGACTGTCAGGAAAATCATGCTGCCGTCGGGCAGGCGGAAGCCGGCATTCCCCGTGCTGAGACCCGCTGTAGGCTGGCCGAACGACCGTGTGTCGGGCCGTCCACGGAAAGCTATGGCCACCGCCTCGCCGGAACTGGCCGTGTGCGGCCCGTACAGCACGGCCACCGGGGCGTGCTGCAGTGCCAGCGCTTTCGGTGATGCTGGATCTGGCGAACCGGGTGCCGCGAAGGCGGTCACGTGTCCGTGCGCATCGCGGAAGCTGCCGAGCTTCCCATCGCCCAGCAGCGGGCGCAGCGCCGCCAGCATCGGATACATGTTGCCGCCCGTATCGCCGCGTAGGTCGACCACCCAACCGCAGCGCGCCTGGGGCGACAGCTTGCCGATGGCCGCGACCATCTGCCCCGCGAAAGCGTGGCGCGCATCCACGTTCATGCCGAAGTACCCGGGCATCTCGATGTAACCGATACCACCCCGCAGCAGCCGCACAGCAGAGAGCGACGTCGCGGCGCCTTCGGTGCGGTTCTGTCGGACATCCGAACGCTCCATCAGGAAGCTGTGGCGGTCGCCCAGCTCGGCCAGCATGAAGCGGATCGCCGGATGGACATCCGCCGGAGACTTCGCGCCCTCGCTCATCGCATGCATCGCAGTGATCAGTTGTGGCCAATCGACGTCCCGGGCACGCAGGGCGTGCTCGCGCACGATGCGGATGGCGGCATCGAGCACGGCTGCCGGCGCGACGGCAGCAGGCTTCCCCACCACCGCAAGCCGGAGATGCCGGGCGATGACTTCGCCGTTGCCGTGGAGGATCGTGCCGAACAGCACCCGCGTGGCGGTCGCCGGCACGTCGATCCGCACTTCACGGTGCACGGCCGATATGGTGCCGAGCACGGGCATCCAGCTGGAGTTGGCGAAAGCCACCGTCTTGCCGGCGGCGTCGGCCGCCCGCAGCCATAGCTCCGCGCCTCGCGCCACGTTGCGTGTGTCCAGATCGGCGGCCAGCGCGAGCGTGTGGCCGCGATACGCCGCGGCATCCAGCACGCTCGACGAGCCGCCGAACTTTGCGGGATCGGCGTCGTGCCCGGTGAGGATCACGGTTGCACCGGAGTTGCCGACCGGCTCGCCTGTGCCGTCCACCACATAGTGCTGGCGGTCACTGCCAACCACCTCCCATGCCGAGGGAGTGCGTGCGACTCCACTAGCAGCAAATACCAGTCTGCAGCCCAGGAGACACGCGACGGCAAATGATCGGTTCATAGCATCCCTGCGAGTCATTCCGAAGAACGGAAGCTACGCCACCCAAGGACAGGCAGGCAATCCGGGTGCCGACCGGACCCAGGAGCACACGGCAGCGCAGTATCTCAGCGACACTCCTGCGGCGACTGCAACTTCGCGTGGAACAACGCGTCGTAGGCCAGCGTGCCCATCACGTTATAGCCGCGGTCGTTGGGATGCAGGCCGGCGTCGCCCGCGCAGATGGCGGCCATGCCGGCCGGCCGCGGCGACAGCCGGGCGATCAGCGGCGGTGGCGTATAGGCGCCTTTCACGGCATCGGCGAAGTCGATCACGCCGTCGAACGCGCCGGTGTGGCGTATCCACCGGTTGAAGCGCAGGCGCACGGCCTCGCGTTGCGGCGTGTCCCAGCCCGGAAAGCCGGCAAACGGCGTTACCGTGCCGGCGTAGATGCGCAGGTGATGCTGGTGCGCCACGTCCGCCAGCATGCGCATGGCGGCGATCAGGTCGCCAGTCGAGGCGCCGTTCGGGTAGCCGGCCGGGTCGATGCCGCGGTTGATGTCGTTGGCGCCGAACAGCACCACCACGTCGGTGACGCCGGGGCGATCCACCACGTCGCGCAGGTAACGCTTGAGGCCGGCCATGCCCGCGCCAGGCGCGCCGATCTGGTCGGTGGTGAGCTCGTCCGCGCTGATGCCCGCGTTGACCACCGCCGCGCCCTTGCCGTGGCGCTGCGCGAGGCGCGCCAGCACCGCCGGCCACGTCGTGCCGGCCGCGCCGGCATAGGCTCCATCGGTGATCGAATCGCCGAACGCGACGATGCCGCGGGTGCCAGCCGGCGCTTCGACCTCCACGCCTTCGAGCAGGTAGATGTGGTCGCCCGGCAGCGACGTCGCCGCCGTTTTGTGCGCCAGCGACGCGGCCCGCGTGGCGTCGCCCTCGACCGCCCAGGCGGTGCGTGACTGTTCCATCGGGTGGACGTCGGCCAGCTGCGCGGACCCGGCGAAGTACAGGCTGACGATCACGTTGGACAACGCCGGCATGTGCAGGTCGATCGGATCGCTGACCACTTCGCTGCCGGGCGCCAGGGTGATCGAGCGCTTGCCGCCTTCGAAGCTGAGCTGGCGATCGCTGCCCGGCGCGATCGCCGACGGATCGGCTGCCCCGTTGGCGGCGAGCGCGATGCGCGCAACGCTTACGGTGAGCGGCGCAAGGCCGTAGTAGTTCGAGAGCCGGATGCGCACGCGCTCGCCGCCGGCGCTGACGTTGACGCGCTGGCGCAGTGTGAAGTGGTCGACCGTGGGCGCGCGTTCAATGGGTAGGCCGTAG
>JAJZGE010000112.1 GCA_021798675.1 Pseudomonadota bacterium
GGCGCCGGTCAGGAATACCGCATCCTCCGCGTCGATGTCGTCGGTGGGCGGACGCCGCCCCATCGCCACCAGGTGGTTCTTGGCGGTATTCACCGCGATCTTGTAGAGCCAGGTGTAGAACGCGCTGTCCCCGCGGAACGAGCCGATCGCCCGCCAGGCACGGATGAAGGTTTCCTGCGCGATGTCCTCGCTCTCGGCGTAACTTTTCACGTAACGCGAGACCAGCCCCACCACCTTGTGCTGGTACTTGCGCACCAGCAGGTCGAAGGCTCGCTTGTCGCCGCCCTGGACGCGTTCGACCAAGGCCCGATCCAGTTCGTTTTCGCCCGTGCGGGCCGTTTCCGTCGTCAATGCCGTCTTCCGCTGCGGGCCCTTGCCAGATCAAGCGCGCAGCTCAGACACGAGTTGCACGCACAAGTTCAGCACCGTCGCCAAGTCTAGCGGCGCCTGATCAGCATGGGGATGCCGGGCACCCCGCTCAAGCCGTCGCGTCGGCCGCCAGGCCCAGCAGTTGCTGGCGCTCGGACAGCAGGCGTTCGAACGACACCACCGGCAGCGGACGGCAGAACAGGTAGCCCTGCAGTTCGTCGCAGGCGTGCTCGCGCAGGAAGGCGAGGTGCGCCTCGGTTTCCACACCCTCGGCGACCACGGTACGCTTGAGCCGGTGCGCCATCTCGATGGTGGCGCGCACGATGGCCTCGTCGTCGGGGTCCACCCCGATGTTGCGTACGAAGCTCTGGTCGACCTTGATACGGTCGGCCGGCAGCTTGCGCAGGTAGTCCAGCGAGGCGGCGCCGGTGCCGAAGTCGTCGATGGCGATGCCGCAGCCCATGCGGTGCAACGCCTGCAGGTTTTCCACCAGGTTCGGCGCAGCCTTGATGCTGATGCTTTCGGTGACTTCCAGCTCCAGCAGGGCCGGATCCAGACCGGTTTCCTGCAACGCGCGGAACACCGTGGCCGGCAGCTTGGGCTCCATCAGCTGCAGCGCCGACAGGTTCACGCCCAGGCGCAAGCGCAGGCCGTAGCGCTGTTCCCATTCGTGGGCCTGGCGGCAAGCAGTGCGCAGCACCCATTCGCCGATCGGCACGATCAGCCCGGTTTCCTCGGCCAGCGGCACGAACACCGCGGGGCTGACCGGTCCCAGCTCGGGATGCTCCCAGCGCAGCAGCGCCTCCATGCCGACGATGTCTTCGCTGTGGGTGTCCACTTGCGGCTGGTAAACCAGGCGCAGCTCGCCGTTGCCCAGCGCGTGGCGCAGACGCGAGCGCAGCGCCATGCCGTGCTCGCGCGCGTATTCCGGGCTGACTTCGTAGATCCGCCAGGTGTTGCGCCCCTCGCGCTTGGCCGCGTACATCGCTTCGTCGGCATGCTTGAGCAGGGTTTCCGCGTCGGGCGCATCATCCGGGAAGAAGCTCACGCCGATGGACACGCCCAGTTCCAGCCGGGTACCGTCTTCCAGTACCAGCGGCTCGGCCACCACCTGCAGAATCTTCTCGGCGACCTTGTGCACGTCGTCGTTCTTCACGATGTGGCGAAGCACCACGGTGAATTCGTCGCCGGCGTAACGGGCGACGGTATCGGAGGCTCGCACGCTGCCGCGCAGGCGTCGGGTGACTTCCTGCAGCACCTGGTCGCCGGCAGCGTGGCCATAGGTGTCGTTGATCGCCTTGAAGTGGTCGAGGTCGACGAACAGCACGGCGAAGCATTCGCCGTTGCGCACCGCTTCGCGCAGGATGGATTCCAGCCGGTCGCCGAACAGCAAGCGGTTCGGCAAGCCGGTAAGCGCATCGATAAGACCCTCCGCTCGCCCCTGCTCGCGGGTCAGTCCCAGCTCCAGCCCCTGCGCGAAACGCGCCGCGGCGCAGCGCAACAACGGCTCCACAATGGCCATGCCGTCGAAGCCCCGCCGGGTACCGGCCAGCATGGCGCCCAGCACCACGCGGCGCTCGTCCAGCAGGGGCAGCCCGACGAAGCCGGAGAGCTCCAGCAATGGCAGCAGCGCATCCTCGGGCGCTCGCTGCTGCGCGTCGTCGCCATAGAGCACCACCTCGCCGTCCAGCACGCGCTGCAGCAACTCCTGCGACTCCAGCGCCGGCCACGCCGGCTCCGCCCCGCTCCACAACTGCAACAGCGGCACGTGGAATTCCCCGCCGTCCTTGCGCAGCGGCCACACCGCGAAATAATCCAGCGCCATCTCGTCGAACAGCAGCCGCGCCGTGGCGTCGCGGGTGGCGCTGCCGCCGCTGCTGGCAAAGATGCGCGCCAGCAGCGCCAGCGCCTTCTCCGCCGCGCCAGCCGGCGGCGCGGGCGTGGCGGGCGCCACCGCAGGCGATGGTTGCTTCCAGAGCGCGAGCAGTTCGGTTTCGATCTGCGCGGCGGGCAACCAGCCGGCGATATCCCCGGGCAATTGCGCGGGCTGCAGGATGGCCTCCTCGTCGAGTATCGCCAGCAGTCGCACGCCGTCGCAGGACTTCAGCGCGCGCAATTGCTCGGCGCAATGGCGCGCTTGCGACGCGTCGTCACCCAGCACCGCCACCACCAGGTCCAGCGGCTGGCGCCCCTCCAGCAGGATCGCCGCATGCTGTGCATCACGGGCACAATGGATGTGGCGGCAGCCCGCCTGATCGAATACGTCGAACAGGCGGCGGCGCAGGTCCCGCCGCTGGGCCACGACGAGGATGCCCTCGCTCATGCCTGGCCGCTCAGCCAGCGGCCATCGCGGAGACGCAGCCGTTGCCGGCGTTCCGGCTCGCTGTCGATATTGGCGATCAGGTCGCCCAGTTGCTCCACCAACGCCTTTGGCGCATTGAGCAACACGACGCGGCGCAGGTGTCCGGTGGTGGCACGCGCCAGTTGCCGCAGCAGGGTGAGATCGGTCGCGGCGAGCGGTAATTCCAGCTCCTGCAGCAGGTAGACGCCGAAATGCATGCTTTGCTGCATATAACGCAGGGCCTGACCCAGGCGCTGCGCATCGGGCACGCGTGCATAGGCGTCACGCAGGCTGGACAGGCCCTGCCCCGGTCGCCACAGGTACACCGCCTGCCCGCTGTGCCTGGCGATGCCACGAAACTGCTCCAGCAACGCCTCGCCGTCCTCACTGCGCACAGCCACCACCCCGGCGGGGGCGGCCAGGATGCGTTCGAACACGTCATGGCCGGAGGACGGCAAGGGCATGGCCATCATGGGCGACATCAAAACTCCCCAGGTGATTTGGCACCATCTTGTGCGACGGCCATGCGACCGCGGCACGGCGCCCATTCTCCACGTTTTCAAGCCGTTCCGGGGAGGGCATACCGCGACCGGATGGCGAACCGCTTCACATTCGGGGTGATAGCTCGCATTCCTCCAGACGGGACGGTATGGTTTGGATCTCCTCCACCATGATTCCCCGCCATGTTCGAAGGACTGCGCTTCAACCACTGGAAAACGAGCCTGGACGAACGCGGCATCGTCACCCTCAGCCTGGATCGTGCCGGCAGCAGCGTCAATGCGATCAATCGCGGCGTACTGGACGAACTGGGCCAGATCGTCGAGCGGCTGGCCATCGAAAAGCCGGCCGGAGTGATCCTGCATTCGGCCAAGCCTGCCGGCTTCGCGGTGGGCGCGGACATCAAGGAGTTCGTGGCATATGCCAGGCAAGGCAGCGTGCTGGAGAACATCGAAAACGGCCAGCGCGTGTATGAGACACTGGCCCGGCTGCCCTGCCCCACGGTCGCTGCGATCCACGGCGCCTGCATGGGGGGCGGTACCGAACTGGTGCTGGCCTGCCGCCAGCGCATCGCCGCGGACGACGACAAAACCCGGATCGCCCTGCCCGAAGTGATGCTGGGCATCCACCCCGGCTGGGGCGGCACCGCGCGACTGCCGCGGCTGATCGGCGCGCCCGAGGCCCTGCCGCTGATGCTCACCGGCAAGGCATTATCGGCCAGGCGTGCGCTCGCGCTGGGCGTGGTCGACCGTGTGGCGCCGGCCGACGAATTGCTGGCCGAAGCGCGCGCACTGCTGCGGCGCCCGCAGCCACGGCCGTTCACCCGGCGTGCCAAGGCGTGGCTCACCAACTGCTGGCCGGCACGACAGATCCTCGCCCCGATGGTGGTCAAGCAGACCGCTGCCAAGGTACGCAAGGAACACTACCCCGCGCCTTTCGCGCTGATCGACACATGGCAACGCGGCGGCGGCGACATCCGGCAACGGTTGAAACTGGAGGCACGTTCGGTAGCGAAGCTCGCCCAGACCTCGACCGCGCACAACCTGATCCGCATCTTCTTCCTGCAGGAGCGGCTGAAGAACCAGGGCGCCGGCACCGAACACGGTATCGAGCACGTGCACGTGGTAGGTGCCGGCGTGATGGGTGGCGACATCGCCGCGTGGGCCGCGCTCAAGGGTTTCGAGGTGACCCTGCAGGATCGCGAGATGAAGTTCGTGCAGCCCGCGCTGGATCGCGCCCGCAAGCTGTACGAAAAGAAGCTCAAGACGCCAGAGAGGATCGAAGCCGCCACGCGTCGCCTGCGCGCCGACGTGGAGGGAGCCGGCGTGAAAAGCGCCGATCTCGCCATCGAGGCGATCTACGAGAACGCCGAGGCCAAGGAGGCGTTGTACGCCACCATCGAGCCGCAATTCCAGGGCGACGAAATCCTCGCCAGCAACACCTCCAGCATTCCGCTGAACGAACTGCGCAAGAACCTCAGGGCGCCGCAGCGCTTCCTCGGCCTGCACTTCTTCAACCCGGTGGCGCAGATGCCGCTGGTCGAGGTGGTGCGCCACGAGCAGCTCGACCCGGCCATCGAGAAGCGCGCGCTGGCCTTCTGCAAGGCCATCGGCAAGCTGCCGGTGGCGGTGAAGGGTACGCCCGGTTTCCTGGTCAACCGCATCCTGATGCCCTACCTGCTGGAAGCACTGCGGCTGTACAACGAGGGCGTGCCCGGCCCGGTGCTGGACAAGGAAGCGAGGAAGTTCGGCATGCCGATGGGCCCGATCGAACTGGCCGACACCGTGGGCCTGGATGTATGCGCGTCGGTCGGCAAGGAATTGTCGCCCTTCCTCGGCCTGGAGCTGCCGCCCGGCCTGGAGGAAAAGCTCGATGCCGGCAAGCGCGGCAAGAAGGACGGTCAGGGCCTGTACGTGTGGCAGGACGGCAAGCCGGTCAAGCCGGAAGTCGATCCCGATTACCAGCCCGCGCCTGATCTCGCCGACCGCATGATCCTCGCCATGGTGAACGAGGCCGTGGCCTGCCTCGCCGACGGCGTGGTGGACGATGCCGACCTGCTCGACGCCGGCGTCATCTTCGGCACCGGCTTCGCCCCGTTCCGCGGCGGCCCGATCCAGTACCTGCGCAGCGAGGGCGCGGCCGTGGTCAAGGCGAAGCTGGAACAACTGGCGCAACGCCACGGCGCGCGGTTCACGCCCAAGGAGGGATGGGATCATCCGGCCCTGCTGACCGGCGGTGACTTCGCCTGAGACCAGGCCCGCATCAGAAGCAAAACGCCCGGCTGACGGCCCGGCGTCTTCGTAAGCGCCGACGCCTTACCAGACCAGATCGTCAGGGACGCCGTCGTCGTCGCCAGCCGCGTTGGGATCGACCAGCAGCGCGAGCAGGTGCGCATCGATGGCGCGCACCTGCTCGGCGATCTCGCGCGCAACCAGCAGGTAGCGCCCGGCCTGCTGCACCACGCCCAGTTCGCCTGCGTTGAGCGCGGCCAACTGCGCGGCATCGACGTGAATGCGGCGGATCTTGCCGCCGTACTCGAAGTTGCGTACCAGCTCGGTCTCGGCCTTGTTCAAGGCCTTGCCGTCCAGAAGCTGCTGGATCTTCTGCTTGCGCTCACGGCGCAGGCGCGCCTGCTCCTCGGCTTCCTGCTGGGCCCGCTTGCGCTCGTTCGCTTCGGTCTGCGCACGGATGGCATAGGCCTTGGCGAGGTCGATCTCTTCCTGGCTGCGACGTGGCGCCGGCTTGCCGCCATGACCCTGCGGCTTGCCGGATGGCCTGCCCCTGGCATCGTTGCCGCGCTTTTCCTCGCGGATTTGCTTGACGAGGCCGCTCTTCAGCAACTGGTCGCGCAGGGATTCGCTCATGTTCGTGGTTCCAGTGGTGCTCGGTATTTTCGCGATCACCCATGATCGCGAAGGTCAAACGGGCGGCCATCCATGACCGCACTCCTCAATTCTGCGACCATCCGTGCCGCATCAATAATGCGGCGGCGGCGGTTCGCTGTGCGGGTCGGATGCGGGGCCAAGACGCGCGCTCTGCAGTTCCTGGCGCAGCAGGTGCAGCAGGCGTTCCAGCTCGACGATGCGCATCGCCTGCTCGGCGTCGGCGGCAGCGAGCGCCTGCACCGTGTCGTCGATGAAGGTCAGCCGCACCTCGAGATCGGCCAGGCGCTGCTCGATCGCGTCCATCAGCGCATCGCCTGAAGGCTACGGCCACGGCCGATGCCGTAATAGGCCAAGCCCGCCT
>JAJZGE010000113.1 GCA_021798675.1 Pseudomonadota bacterium
CCATTTCGACGTCGCGTTGCGATACGCCCCTCCCGCGCCAAGGCATTTTCCGCATCCTGGTCTGCCGGCCCAACCACCGCCTCGGCAACACCCTCTTGCTGACGCCTTTGATCAGCGAACTCGAGCGGCACTTCAAGGGAGCGGAGATCGACCTCATCTCCGAGGGCGACATCGCGAAGGAAGTGTTCGGCAGCTACTTCAGCGTGCGCAACGTGTATTGCCTGCCCAAGCGCGGCTTCAAGCATCCGATCCCCTTCCTGCGGCTGATCCGCCAGGTGCGCAGGACCCAGTACGACCTCATCGTCGACCCCTGCGTCGATTCCGGCTTCAGCCGGGCGCTGACGCGCCTGCTTCGCGGCACGCACAAGCTCGGCTTCAGCGACGCCGAGGGGCGCGACGGCCTGACCCTCGCGGCACCGGTCGAGGTCGCGGGGGCGCACATGGCCAAGCGGCCGGTGAACCTGTTGCACTGGGCGCTGGCGCTGGACGGCGCGCAACAGGACGAGGTGCCCACGCTCGACATCCGGCTGACCGGCCCGGAACGGCATAACGGCCGGCAGGCGATCGAGCAGTTGCTGTCCGGATCGCGCCAGTCCGCCCCGTCGCCCGTCGTCGGCCTGTTCGCCAACGCCACCGGCAACAAGCGCTATCCGGCCGCGTGGTGGCGGGAGTTCATCGATACCTTCACGACGCTCTGCCCGACCGCCAGCATGCTCGAACTGATTCCGATGCATGGCCGCTCGATGCTAGGCGCGGAGTGGCCTGGGTACTACTCGTCGGACATCCGTCGCATGGGCGCGGTGATGGCCAACCTGGACCTGGTGATCACCGCCGATTGCGGGGTCATGCACCTTGCCGTGGCATCGCGCACGGCGACCCTCGGCATGTTCTCCGTGACCGATGCATCGGTATACGAGCCCTACGGCGACGACAATCATCCGCTGCGGACATCCGGGCTGACCGCCAGCCAGGCGGCCCGCCAGGTGGTCGAGAACTACCCGTGGCTGCTGGCAGGCGAAACACGCCCAGCGACAGCTTCGCAGCCGGACGGCACCGCATCGGCCTCGTGGCCGGCGCGCGCCCTGGCAAGGGCCTCGACGCAGGAGGATCTGTGACTGACGCAGGCTCCGTGTGGATGGTGGTCGGCATGGGCAGCCAGGTGATTTTCTCGGCGCGCTTCGTGATGCAGTGGATCTACAGCGAATGGCGGCGCGAGAGCAGCATCCCGATGGCGTTCTGGTATGCGAGCGTGATCGGCAGCATCGGGCTGCTGGCCTATGCCATCGAGCGGCGCGATCCGGTGTTCATCGTCGGGCAGGCGACCGGCCTGCTGGTCTATGGCCGCAACATCCAGTTGCGCTGGCGCGAGGCCCGCGCAGGCGTGGCGGAGGCGGCGCGATGATCCACGCAAACGCACAGTCCGTCTGGATCGCCGTCGGCCTGCTGGGGCAGGCGCTGTTCGGCGCACGCTTCGTGGTGCAGTGGCTGCACAGCGAGATCCTCGGCAAGAGCCGCTTTCCGCGCCTGTTCTGGCAGATCAGCGTCGCCGCCGGCGTGCTGATCCTCGGCTATGCCATCCACCGGCGCGACCCGGTGTTCATCTGCGGCGAGACGACCACGCTGGCGATCTTCTGCCGGAACCTGCAGCTGGTCAGCCGCAAGAAAACGGCCGCGACCCAATCCCAATCGATCGATGGAGAAGCGCCATGAACGGCACGCTCGACGCCCGCGCCGCCCGCCCCGGCACCGCTTCGCGGCGGCCGTCGCGCGCACTGCTGTGGATCGCGGCGCTCGGCATTCTCCTCGGCTTCGCCTTCCAGGGGTCGCGCGGACTGTGGGGGCCGGACGAAGGTCGCTACGTGGACGCCGCGCTGCAGATGATGGATTCGGGCAACTACATGGCCCCGGCCTACAGCCCGGCGGAACTGAACTTCTCCAAGCCGCCGCTGACGTACTGGATCATCGCCGGATCCATGCAACTGTTCGGGCGCAACACCTGGGCGGCCAGGCTGCCCTACGCGCTGGCCTACCTCGGCACGCTGCTGATCCTGCTGGCGATGGGACGCAAGGCCTGCCCGGACAAGCCGTGGCTGGCGCCGCTGCTGTACGCCACCTCCGTCTTCACCTTTTTCACCTCGAACATCATCAGCACCGACGTGCTGCTGACCCTGACCGAGGCCATCGCCGTGCTCGGCTTCATTCTGTTCGCCTGGCCCGGTTCCGCAACACAGGCGCGGTACGGCCGCCTGCTGATGTGGCTCGGCTTCGGCCTGGCCTTCCTCACCAAGGGCCCGCCCGGCCTGCTGCCGCTGGTGGCGATGATCGCGTTCACCGCGCTGTGCGACGGCTGGCGCGCGGTGGGCCGGCTGTTCGCTCCGCTGGGCCTGCTGGTGTTCCTGGTGGTCGGCTTCACCTGGTACGCACTGGCGATCTCCAGGTACCCGGGACTGCTCCACTACTTCGTCTACGACGAGGTCTACGGGCGGATCTTCACCAAGATGTACGTGCGCCACGCGGGGACCTTCGGCTGGCTGGTGGTGTACGCCCCCGTGCTGCTGTTCGGCACGCTGCCGTGGTGGGCCGGCACGTGGCGTGCGGCCAGGACGGCGGCCAGCCCGTCGACGTGGCGGGCATGGCGCGGGACACGCTCGATCCAGCTGTTCCTGCTGCTCTGGTTCGCCCTTCCGATGCTGGTGTTCTGCCTGTCGAAATCCCGGCTGCCGCTCTACCTGCTGCCGCTGTTCCTGCCGCTGGCCCTGCTGGTGGCATCGCGGATGGCGCCGACATTCGACCTCGCGCGTCGCCGCACCGCGCTGCTGCTGGCCGCATGGGTGATGGCGCTGCTCGCGGTCAAGGCCTGGGCTGCCTACGGCTATCGCGCCAGGATCGACGAGGGCGCCGCTGCCCGGGAAGTGGCCGCAACCGCGGCCGGCGCCGACTACCACGCGCTGGTATTCGTGGAGAACGCCACCAACCGCTACGCCATCGAGGAACAGACGCCGTGGGGCATGCGCATGTACCTCGAAAAGCCGGTCTACGGCATCCGCTGGATGGACACGGACGCCGCCGCGCAGATCTGCGCGGCGCTGAAGGCACAGGGCCAGTCCCTGCTGCTGGTCGACCGTGTGATCGCCCGCGGGGACCTCGAACGCGCACTGGACCATTGCCACGCGTCGGCCACGCCGGCCGGCAGCTGGCGCAAGGACCAGCTGTTCGTTGTGCGCCCCTGAAGCATCCGCTTTCCCCCTCGCAGTCGACCAGGAAAAAACCAACATGTGCGGCATTGGCGGCCTCTTGATGAACCAGCGCGAATCCTCTCCGGGGGAGATCGCGCGCCAGGTGCAGGCCATGCTGTCCGCGATGCGCCATCGCGGACCCGACGGGCAGGCCGAATACGCCGACGGGCACCTCGGCATGGGCGCCAACCGGCTCGCGATACGCGGCATCGACCAGGTGCAGCCGCCGCTGTTCGTGCACGAATCCGGCGTCGTCGTGGCATGCAACGGCGAGATCGACAACCACCGCACCCTGCGCGCCGAACTCGCCGAGCAGGGGCATGCGATCACGTCGAGCAGCGACGTCGCCGTGATCGCCCCGCTCTACCTAGAGAAGGGCCTCGGCTTTCTCGAACACCTCGACGGCGTGTTCGCGCTGGCGCTGTGGGATCCCGCGGAGCAGCGCCTGATCCTCGCCCGCGACCGCACCGGCGAAAGGCACCTGTACTACGCCACCTCCGCGCAGGGCTTCTGGTTCGCTTCGGAACTCGCCGCGCTGCAACTGGCCGCGCCGGCGGACGCGACGATGGACCGGCAATCGCTGGCCTATTTCCTGCGCTCGGGCTACTGCCCGTCGCCGCGGACGCCGTTCGCCCAGCAGTTCAAGGTCTGTCCCGGCGAGATGATCGTGCGCGAGAGGAGCAAGACCCGCTACATGCGCTATTGGGCACCGCCGATCGGCCGCAAGCCGGTGGCGCCGCCCAGCACCGCCGCCTTCGACACCATTTTCCGCAACGCGATCGCGCGGCAGACCGATGTCGACGTGGATTACGGCGTGCTGCTCAGCGGCGGGCTGGATTCGTCGCTGATCACCGCGGTGGCGCGCCAGGTCCGCCCGGAACGCCAGCTCAAGGCCTACTGCGTCCGCTTCGAGGAGAGCTCCTTCGACGAAGGAAGCAACGCGCAGACCGTGGCCCGCCTGCACGACTGTCCGCTCACCACGGTCACGCTGGGCGCGCACCAGGTGCCGCAGATGCTCCGGCAGCTCATCCACACCACCGGGGAACCGCTGGCCGACCCGGCATGGCTGCCGCTGTTCCACGTCACCGAGCGCGCCGCGTTCGACGTCAAGATGCTGCTCGGCGGCGAAGGCGCGGATGAATTGTTCGGCGGCTACCCGACCTACCTCGGCGCGCTGTGGTCGCCGCGCTACGACCGTCTGCCTGCCCCCCTGCGCAACGGTGTGCGAAGGCTTGTGAACGCGCTGCCGGTGAGCGACGCGAAGGTCGCGGTGTCCTTCCTGCTCAAGAAATTCATCGCCGGGCAGGCGCACCAGGGCCTGATGCGGCACCTGTTCTGGAACGCGAACCTCTCGCCGGAGTGGATCCAGCGGCTGGGCATGGACTGGCCGGCCGAACAGGCCGAGCATCGCGAGCAGTCCCTGCTCGACCTGGTCCAGGCCTACGACTTCGGCCACTCGCTGCCGGACGCGCTGATGGCCAAGGCCGACCGCGGCGGGATGTGCCATGGCCTGGAGCTCCGCGCGCCGTTCCTCGATCGCGCGGTGATCGAATACGCCAGCACCCTGCCGCCCGACGCCAGGATCCACCGGCTGCGCACCAAGGCGTTCCTGAAGGACTATGCACGCCGCTACCTGCCGCCGGAAATCGTCGAGCGCCGCAAGCGCGGCCTCTCGGTGCCGCTGGGCCAGTGGCTGCGCGGCCCCCTGCGCGACTGGGCCAGCGAGAAGCTGGCGGGCGAAGCGCTGCGCGATGCCGGCATCCGGACCGACGCCGCGCTGGCACTGATGGAGCAGCACCAGCAGCGGCAGGGCGACCACGCGCGCGGCCTGTGGAACCTGATCGTGTTGTCCGAGTGGCTGGAATGGGCCGCGGTGGCGCACCGTGGCGGCACGGCGACGGCGGCCGCGGCGGCACGTCCCTGCCGCGACACCCACGCGGTTGTGCCGATGCCGGGCGTCTTCGAGCAAGGCAGCGGGGCTGGCGCCGCCGCGGTCCTGGCCGGCAACCACACCGGCTAGGACTGGCGCGCGGACGGTCGGCAGGCCGGCGGCGCGCCAAGCAACCCGAAGCGAACCTGGCTCAGAAGAAGTACCGGATGCTGGCGCCGGCACCGTAGTCCGGGCTGCCGTCGGCAAAGCCGCCGAGCAGGTACAGCTGCAGGCGTGCGGCATCGGTCAGCTGGCGGCTCCAGTAGGCCGTCAGCTCGCTTTGCGCGCCGCCGCCCACGGCGATCTTCTCGTGGTACAGGTAATACGCCCCGACCGTGTCGTCCGCGCTGGCGTGGTAGCCGACGCCGAGCGTGGCATCGAAGCCGTTCTTCAGCTGGATGTACGACGAGTTGCCGTACTCCGTCCAGCCGACCGAGCCATAGGTCGTCCAGCTGTCGTAGGACTTGCGGATGTCCAGCGCGACGCTGTAGTCGTTCTTGCCGGTGCCCAGCCCCTTGTCGGCGTCGGCCGTGCCGAACTTCGCCAGGCCGGTCAGCCCCATGCCGAACGAGCGATCGGCGCTCTGCACGAATTCGTAGCGTGCCGACGCGGTGACGTCGCCGAGACCGGAAGCCGATCCGGTGGTCACCACCGTGCCGTTGACGATCGTGGCGCCGGGGTTGCCGCGCCCGGCCGAGCGCCCGCGGCTGACCGGGTTGCGGTTGTCGACCCGGCCGATGCCGGGGATCACGTCGCTGGAACCGCTGACGTCGATGTACGGCACGCTCAGCCGGAACGCCCAGCGGTCGCCGGTGTAGCCCAGCGTCAGCGGTACCGACCAGATGTCGGTGGTGGTGTCGAGGCCGTATTTGCCGCTGCTGTAGTCGAAGCCGGCCGAGAGGTTCCACGGGCCATGCTCCGGAGTGGCCGCATGGGCGGTGGCGAGTCCCAACGCCAGCGAGCCGGCCAGGGCCAAAAGACGCTTGTTGTTCATGGTGTGCTTCTCCTTCACGTCGCTCGCGTGCGAGCGGGAAAACCAGTCGTTAGCCTTGTCCCGGCATCCGATTCGACGCCGTCCGCCGGCCGGCGGTATTGATCAGGATCAACCGATGCCGGCGCCGCGGCATGGGATCGGCCCGCCTGCGCGCGGAACGACGGGCATGCCGCGGCGATGCCGGCCGGGGACGTGTGGCGTGGTACCGAGGCTCGCCTTCCTTCACGGGCTCGGCACCGGGTTGTCGTGCACGAACTCGATCACCGCGCGAGCGTCATCGGCCGC
>JAJZGE010000114.1 GCA_021798675.1 Pseudomonadota bacterium
GGGCGCGCGCGGCCGCGTCGAGCCGCGGCTGCGGCGACGGCGCCTGCGCGGCCGCGCCCGCGCAAGCCGCGAGCAGCACCACCGGCAAGCCTTGCGCCAGGTGGCGCGATGACCGACGCATCCAGTCGAACATGGGCAACCCTCGTTGAGAACCCGCTCGCGGGCGGCAGGCCCGACGCATGCGGCGGTCGGGCAGGATGAGGGCGGTAACGCGTGCGCACATGTCATCGGCGACAGCGCCGGCCCGCGAATGCGTGACAAAGTGCTTCCGCCGGTGCAGCGCACTTGCACTACATTCACGCCCCATGCCTTCTCCCGCCCCCAACCGCCCGCTGAGCGACGCCGAGGTCGACGCGCTCGATCAGTTCCTGCTCTACGCCGATGTCGAGGAAAGCATGACCCTCGACATGCTCGATGGCTATCTGCACGCGCTGGCCGTCGGCCCGGAACGAATCCCCCAGCGCCGCTGGATGCCCAGGATCTGGGGCGAGGACCACACCGACCCGCTGCCGCCGACCCGCGATGCGGGCGAGGCCCGTCGCATGGTCGCGCTCATCACGCGCCTGTACGACAGCATCGCCGCCCGCCTGGAAGACCCGCGGGGCGCGGTGATCGAGCCCCTGTGGTCGAGCTTCGAGGATGCGGGCGTGGAGCGTGACGATGCCCGCATCTGGGCCTGCGGCTTCCTGGAGGGCGTGGAACTCTGCGGCCCGGCCTGGCAACCCCTGCTTGACACCGCGGAAGGACAGGAGTGGCTGCGTCCGCTGCGCCTGCTCGGCGACGAGAACCCGGGCCCCGGGGAGCGGGGCCTGAGCGCCACGCCGGCGGCGCGCGAGAAACTCTCGCACGAGATCGCGCAGGTCGTACTGTCCATGCATGCCTACTGGGCAGCCAGCCGCCAGGCGGCGGACGAGGCCGACGACCCCGCCTCCTGACCCCGGCCGGCTTCGCCCGCCGGCGGGCTCAGCGCGGACGCAACTCGAAGGGGAAGCTGCGGTGGCCCACCTCGACGCCGCGGGTATTGCGCAACGGCGGATGGTGGAAGGCGGCCAGGCGTTCGCGCTGCGCCTCGCTACCGATGCCAAGGCGTGCGAGTACCTCCGAGACGATCATGTAGAGCATGTCGACCCGCCCGTCCTCGATTTTCACCGCGATGCCCAGTGCGCCGTCGGCACCGAGCTCGCGGGTGCGCGCCGAGGCCCGCACGCCGATGCCGTAGCAGCCGTCGGCGCCCAGCTTGCCCACGAGCGCGCCCTCGTAGGCGCGCATCAGCTCGGTGCAGTAGCGGCCTTCGCCCGCGACGAGCTCAGGGTGGCGAGTCATCGCGTGGTAGATGCGCGCCAGCGTCGAGTCGGTCGCGGCAACCGCTGCGTCGGCTGCATCGGCCAGCTTGGCGTAGAGCCTTGCGAGCCGGTCGAGCGCGAAAGCCGGCGTAGGCAGGTTGCAGCCGTCGATGCCCCACTGCACCTGTTCGTGCGGCAGCTCGCACAGGGCGGCGACGGTGCGCCGCACGCGCTGCTGCATCGGGTGACCGGCTTCGTGGTAGTCGGCCGCGTCGCCGAGCAGCATCGCGCCGGCGAGCATGCCGACATGCTTGCCCGAGCAGTTGCTGCATGCCGGGGTCGGCACGAAATCGTGGCGGATCCATTCGCGCTGCACCGCGTCGGACAGGGAGGGATGCCCCCCGCAGCGCAGCGCCGACTCGTCGGCGTGCAGCTTGGCGAGCATGCGCCGGGTGCGCTCGATGTGGCGCGTCTCGCTGCTGTGCGAGGCGCACATCAGCGCCAGGTCGGCCTCGTCGAACCCGTAGCGCTCGAGCGCGCCGGTGTCGACGATCGCGGCGGCCTGCGCCGGCTTGGCCGCGGAGCGCGCCAGCGTCACCCGCCCGGGGTCGCCAAAGGCGCACAGCATGCGCCCGCCCGCGTCGACCACCGCGATGTTCGCGAGATGCCGGTTCTCGATCGATGCGCCGCGGTAGGTCACGGCGGCAACGCCTTGCATGTCCATCGACTTCATTGGGAATCGGAGTGCATCGGGTGAGGGGGCGGCGGCGGGAGGCCCGGCACCCGCGGTGCCCCAGATTCAACGGGTGCCACTGGTGCCACTGGTGCCACTGGTGCCACAGGCGCGACCTGCACGTGAATGGCGATGCGTGAGGCAACTGGGGCTCCGTGACGATAGCCGGGAAAGAATCGCGTGGCAAGGAACAGCGCGCGCAGCTTGTCCAGGTCGCGCGGGCTGAAGCCGCTATGGTCGGCCACCTCGATGCGCAGGACATGCCCGGATGCGTCGATGTACAGGATCAGTCGCGCCAGGCCGAACTCGGCGTCCAGCTGGGTCTTGCCGCGGATGTCGGGCGCGCTGACCGGCACGGGACGGCGCTGCAGTTCCGCGCCGGCGTAAAACACCGTGCCGAGTGCGTGGTCCCCGCGGTGCGGCCTCCCCTGCGCCGGCGCGGTATGCCGCTCGTGCTCGCGCGGACGGGGCCGCGGTGGCGCAGGCGCGGGGCGGGGTGGAGGTGCCTGGAGCATGACCGACAAGGCGCGGTCCCTCGCCTTGCCGTCGGCGGCTTGCACACGCAGCGGGATGCGCCCCAGCAGATCGAGCACCAGCAGGTGCACGAGCAGGGAAAGCAGCAGGGCGAAAACCAGCGGACGGTTCAACGACCGCAGGACCTCCCGGCAGCCTTCCCGCGCCCGCCTACTCCGCACTCGGAATCTCGTTCCAGTTCAGCTGCTTGAGATTGGTGCCGGAGGACAGGTTGCCCGGAACGTTGCCGACGGCGCCGGTGCTGGTGCCCTCGGTGATGTGCAGGGTCCCGCCCACGTTGGTGATGGTCAGGTCGGTGGCCAGGCCGGACAGCGCAGACGACGCATTGATCAAGGCGCCGTTGTGGTCGATCAGCACCGTCTTGGCAAGTCCGAATTCCACCCCGAACACCCGGTTGGTGCCGGAGGGGCTGCACACGTCGCCGATCGGCAGGTTGGCGGCGAAGGCCACGATGCCGTAGTTCGAGGTCGGCGTCACCGTGACCCGCTCGGACGAGCCGCCGGTGGACGAGGTGGCGAGATCAATGTACCAACCCGAGGGCTCGGAGGGCGAGCTGCCGATGCCCGTGGCCAGGGAGACGGTGGTCCCGCTGGTCGACGTGGAATCCGCCACCTGCGCCAGGTTGTCCCGGGTCAGCGGGAAGGTCTCGCCGGCCGGCAGCGTGGCGGCGGTGTTGAAGCTCGACGCCGTGCCGTCGATGATGGCGTAGAAGGTCTGCTGGCTGTTGGTGGTGATGTCCGATCGGGCCAGCAGCTTGCCGGTGCCCACCATGACGTAGCGCTTCTGCGAGCTGGGGTCGATCTCGATCAGCGGGCGCGTGGTGATGGGCTGGGGATTGCCGTCGGCGTCCTGCAGTTCGGCGATTTCGGTGGGCGCGCTGTAGGACCCCGTCTTGGTGGTCAGGTCCAGGCGCCAGAGGTGGCCGTTGAGGTCGCCCACGTAGTAGCTGTCGGCCGTGCCGTCGGTGTAGTCCAGCACATAGGCGGAACCGTAGGTCAGCCCGTCCGAGGAGCGGCCGTCGGCGCCGTTGCCCACCGCGATGCGCTGCAGCAGCCCGCCGGTGCGCGGGTTGACGAGGTAGATATAGCCCGAGCCGTCCGGCGTGTTGTAGCCCGAGGTGAGGATGACCACCCAGCCGTACTGGGCGGTCTTCACCACGCTCGGATCGCCGTAGGAGTAGCCCATGGTGGAGTCGGTGAACTCCCACAGCACCTTGCCGGCCAGCGCGCTGTTGCTGGTGAAGCCCGCGGGGTTGGTGACGTCGAGGGCGTAATAGGAATTGCCGCCCTTGCCCAGGCCGCCGATGATCATGGTGCGCCAGTCCGGCGAGGTGGCGGTGGCCCCCGAGGTATGGCTGAAGTCGACGTCGAAGTTCTCGGGCGTGGCGTCGACCATGTCGTGGTGCACGAAACCGGTGGGCGCGCCCAGCGAGGCCAGGCCGCTGACCGGCGCCGAGCTGCTGCTGCCGTACATGGCCGAGGGAATGTAGGCGAAGAGCTCCTGCCCCTGGGTGGCGTCGGTGGTGCTGCCGTCGAAGGCGTGCATCATGCCGTCGTTGGCCCCGGCATAGACCACCGTGGGGCGGTTCGCCCAGGTGGACTTGAAGGTCGAGTAGCCCGGATCGTTGGCGTCGGAGAAGTCGGCCGAGGGGGCGCCGACGATGCTCAACGAGGAATCGGTGATGTCGCCGAGCACGGCCTTGCGTGCCCGGTACACGCCGCCGTTGCCCACTTCCTGCGTGCGGTCCCCGCGCAGCCAGGCGAGGAATTTGGACGAACTCTGCTGGGTCGCGGACACGCCGGGAACCTCGGCGAAGGTGGCGTACTGGGTCGGCAGGGTGCTCGACATGTCGGTGGCGTCGAAGGGCACGCCGGGGCCGCCAGTGGCCGCGCAGCAGGTGGCGATGATGCGGTTGGCGGCCACCTGTCCGTCGAGCTTGCTCTGCGCGCTCCATACCTGGGTGGTGGTGGGGTTGCCGCTGGCATCGAAGCTCAGGCTGTAGGCGTTCACGTCACCCGTCCAGCTCGTGGGGTCGTAGGTGGAGCCGTAGCTGACGTTGCCGGTGGCCGACAGGCGCGGCGACTGCACGGCGAAGGCGGTGCTCGAGCCGGCGATCTGCTTGGCGATGCTGGTGAAGGCCGAGGTCAGGCCCGCCACCATCTGGCCGGCCTGGTTCGCATCGAAATAATTGTCGGGCTGCAGGTCGCCGCCCTGCGTGTTGGGAGTCGTGTGCCAGGTGGCGGTCGGCGGCGGCGTGGTGCTCGCCGGGTTCCAGTTGTTCGGGATCTTGAATCCGCCGTACTTGGTGGCCAGGTAGTACTGGTTCTTGTCCTTGTACTGGGAATATTCCTGTACGTCGAGCCAGTAGGTGGAGGCCGTCTGCGTGTAGGTCTTGGTGCCGTCGGCGTTCTTGAAATCGTTGGGCCGCATGTCGTTGACATGGGCGTCGTAGGCCATGCCGGCGATCAGGTCGGTGGCGCCGCCGCAGCAGGCGCCGCCCTGCGGGGCCCAGGGCGGGCTGGCCGCGCCGAGGTTGGGTCCGTAGCCCTCCATGACCCCGACCAGGTCGGTCTCGGCCTTGTAGTCGGTGGTGTCCGGGCTGAAATTGGGCACCGTCTGGCCTCCCGTCGGAGTCAGCGTGGAGCCGGGGACGACCGTGTCGTCGTGGGTGTTGACGTCGCCGATGCCGACGAAGAAGTTCTTCTGGCAGGCGTACAGGATCGGGTCGTCCCAGCTGACGATGGCCGGAAAGCCGTCGAGCATGGTGCTGGTGGCGTTCGCGCTGTAGGAAGGGATGTTGCCCAGGTGCTTGTAGTAGCGAAGCCCCGCGTAGAACAACTCGCTCAGGTTGTCTCCGCTCTTGTAGATGTGGGAGAACTCGCCGAACTTGTTGATGTAGTTGACCACGCCGCTGTTCGCCACCCCGCTGTCGGTGGCATCGTTGGGATCCGGGTTGGCGTAGAAAATGCCGGTGTCCGGGCTCCACTCGGGCGCCGGGTTGTCCACCGTGGTGCTCGGATTGGTGGTCGAGGGCATTTTGGGGCCCACGTAGGCCATGCGCGCGCGCAGCACCCCGCCTTCGCGGGAGGACGATCCGTCGTCCAGATAGGACACCGCGCCGTAGCGGATGTTCAGCGCGTTCTGCTGGATCAGCCCCTCGGGCTTGAAATTCGTGCCGTAGGCCGTGCAATCGGCCTCCAGGCTCACGCTGGGGTCGCAGACCAGCACGCGGATGGTGACCGCGTAGACGGGGCTGGTGGAAGTCGGCACCTGCCCGTTGTAGTTCGTGGGGGTGCTGGAAAAACTCCCCGACGAGGTCAACAGCATCACATTGCCCTGCCCGAAGGTGCTGGACTTCAGCGTGGACCAGTTGCTGAACGGTGTGGCGCCTTGGATGGTGGAGGAAGAGTTGCTGATCAGGCCGTCCGGATCATCGCTCGTGTTGCCCTGCGAGGAGACCCAGGTCTTCTCCAGCACCGTCTGCGTCGTGGTGTCGACCACCCGGTAGCCGCCGGTCAGCGCCGAGCGGAACTCGTCCAGCGCCTGCATCGAGGCCCAGTTGAGAAAGTTGCCGCTCCACAGGTGCGCGCTCTTCGAGGAAGCGCAGGCGTGGTTGCTCGCAGGCCCGTAGGGGGAGAAAAGACCCTTGTTGGTCGCCCCTGTCGGCGCGAAGCTCGGGTCGTAGCTGTAGCACTTGGTGGGGTCGAAATAGCCGATGTAGGTCGACGCTGTGGTGTAGCCGCTCTTGGTCGTGGCCTTGGCCTTGGCCGCCGGATAGGCGGCGGCGTTGGCGGTCGGATACTCCACCGACAGCACGAACAGCATGTTCCCGGGGACCGAGTTGATGGTGAAGATCGG
>JAJZGE010000115.1 GCA_021798675.1 Pseudomonadota bacterium
GGATGGCCGGTCGCGGATCGGGTACGCCAGTGCCTGATGCGCGTGGGCGAGTCCGGACAGGCGCCGGACTCGCGATGGCAGAAAACCACAGGAAGTGGTTTTCTCCACAAGCTCTGAGCGCCGCGGTCGGCGCATCTTCACGCGCGGCATGCACCGGGCTCGGCGCCGGGGACTAGACTCAACCACGCCGCGCTGCGGTGCCGCTGAAGGAGACGGTCCATGAGCACCCTGCGCCCGCGCGCCCAAGCCGAATACGCCGTAGGCCTTGCCCGCCTGCTGTTCGGCGCGATCTGCCTCGCCAACGCGCTGCTGCATCTGGACCCGGCCTACCATGCGCGCTTCCTGCACAGCCTCGGCGCGGCCTGGGCGCCCGGCCAACCGGCGTGGCTGGTCGCCTGGGGCCATGCCAATGCCGCGCTGGTGCAGACGCTGGGCGTCGGCCCGGTGCTGACGGCGATGGTAGTGGTGGAGTTCGCCCTCGCGTTCGCGCTGCTGACCGGCTTCCGGCTGCACTGGCTGGCCTGGCTCGGCATCGTCTACAACCTGTGGCTGTGGAGCACCGTGGGTGGCCTCGGTGGCCCGTATACGCCCGGCGCCACCGATCCGGGCACCGCCATCGTCTACGCGCTGGGCTTTGCGCTGGTGCTGATGACCCACGCCTGGCGGCCGCTGGGCGCATTCAGGCACGGTCCACAATTCGCGCCCGAACGCTGGAAGCTGATCCTGGGCCAGGTGCTGTTCGGCCTGCTGTGGGCGTTCGACGCGTGGTGGAAATGGCAGCCGGCGTTCCTGCTGCACGGGGTCGACAACCTCACCGCCGCGCAGGTCGGCCAGCCGGGCTGGATCGTCGCCTACATCCACGCCTGGCTGGTGCTGATCCAGTGGATCGGCCCGCTGGCTTTCGGGGTGCTGGCCGCCGTGGCCGAAACGGTCATCGCGCTGTCGCTGCTCAGCGGCCTGCTGCTTGACTGGATGCTGCCGCTGGGGGCGATCTACAGCTTCGTGCTGTGGACCACCGCCGAAGGCTGGGGCGGCCCGTATGCCGCCGGGCAAACTGGCAACAAGGGCGACGTGCTGGGCACCGCCAGCGTGTACGTGGTGATCTTCCTGTTCCTGATCGCGGCGCGCGCCGAGCGCCGCTGGGTGACCCGGCGTGCACTGCAGAGGGGCGCCTGAGCCGCCCGCCGTGCATCGCCAGATCGCCCGACGCCAGCCTCACCGTGCCGGCCGATGGCCCAAGGTTGGCCAGGCCGGCTTTTCAGTGGTCATGCAACCCGGCGCCAGCGGGCGCAGCGTCGGCCCGGCCCTGCCCGGCCGGCGCGGGGTTGAACGAGGACGGTGATGCGACCGGCGACCGGAAATGATTCGTCGGTGCTGGCGAGCTGCGCTCGGGGTAGTCGTTGGAGTAGTCGATGAATGGACTGCCGCCATGACTCTCGACCAGGGCCAGCTGGGTGCCGTCCTTGGTCGACCAATAACCCGAAGCGAACGGTGCCGGCAAGATCGAGACGAAGGCAAAGCTGGCGTCGTACGTGCCGTCCTTGCGCGGCGTGGCATGCAGCGCCACGTTGACGATCGACTGGCTGGCCACCGGGTGGCCGTCGACCATGGCCGGCTTGCTGATCCACTGGCGCAGGCTGCTGGCGAGCAAGCGCCGGAGCCGCGGTGGCAGCTGGGTCGAGGGCTGCACCTCGGTCACCTTGCCGTGCGAATTCACGTGAACCAACACCGGCATCACGCGCGGCGGGAACGAGGTAAGCGAGACGGACGAGGCCATGGCAACCGTGCCCGTGGCCAGCAGCACGCCGCCGATCAACATGCGATGAAATCGTTTCATGACTGCCTCCCTGGTAGTGGTGGAAGTGGCAGTGCCCGACGCCATGCGCATGAACGAGCGCGTGCGAACGTGGCGGGTGCAAGCTGCACGATTTTGATCCTCGACCCCGCTGGCGCCTCTGTCAAGTCGCCAGGCGCCGGATGACAATATCGTCATCCGGGCGGGTGATGCGCACGCGCCGCAGCATCCCTGCTGCGTGCGTCGCAGGTCTCGGCTACCGTGGTGCTACTGGCCGATCGCCGATACGATCCTCCGGGCTGTTTGCCGCATGCGAGTGAATCCGATGGCGTCCACATGAAACCGATCGCATGAAACGCGCCGCGCCAGCGCAGCGGGCACCGGGCTACCACGGCGACGATCGCTGGCTGCTGCTGTGGGCAGCGCTGATCGGCGTGGTCGGCGCGCTGGCCACGGTGGCCTTCCACGAGGGCATGGCGCTGGCCGAGCGGCTGGCCACCGGGCATCCGGGCAGTCTGGTCAGCGCCGCCGAGGCACTGGCACCGTGGCGGCGCGTGATCACGCCGGCGCTGGGCGGCGTTGCCGCGGGGGTTTTCCTGTGGCTGGCGCGCCGCGTCGCCAACGGCCGCAAGCAATCGGATTACCTGGAGGCGATCGCCGTCGGCGACGGCCGCCAGGACGTCGGCGGCACCGTCCTGCGCGGGCTGTCGTCGCTGTGCACGATCGGCTCCGGCGGCTCGATCGGCCGCGAGGGCGCGATGGTGCAGCTGGCCGCGGCCACCGGCTCGTGGATCGGTCAGCTCGGCCGCTTCGACGGCGACGACCTGCGCCTGCTGCTGGCCTGCGGCGCCGCCGCGGGCTTCGCCGCGGCCTACGACGCGGCGCTGTCGGGCGCGATCTTCATCGCCGAGATCGTCTACGGCACGCTGGCCATCCGCCGGCTGGGGCCGCTGATGGTGGCGTCGGTGGTGGCCAATGTCACCGTGCATCAGGTGCTGGGCTACGAGCCGGTGTACAAGATCCCGCCGCTGCACGTGGCCTCGCTGTGGGAGCTGCCGCTGTTCCTGCTGATGGGGCTGGCGCTGGGCGCGCTGGCGCCGCTGTTCATGGGCGTGCTGGATGGCGCGCACCGGTTCACCCAGCGGCTGCCGCTGGGGCTGCCGCTGAAGCTGGCACTGGGCGGCCTGATTGTCGGCGCAATCTCGGCGTGGCGACCGCAGGTGTGGGGCAACGGCTACAGCGTGGTGAACGACGTGCTGCACACGCCGTGGCCGCTGCTGCTGGTGTTCACGGTGCTGATCGCCAAGGTGCTGGCCACCGCAGCCACTGCCGGCTCCGGCGCGGTGGGTGGCGTATTCACACCGACCATTTTCGTGGGCGCAATGCTCGGCATGCTCGCCGGCAGCGTGGCGCATGCGCTGTGGCCGGGCTCGTCGATGCCGGTGGTCTACGCGGTGATCGGCATGGGCGCGTTCCTCGCCGCCACCACGCACGCGCCGCTGATGTCGTTCCTGATCGTGTTCGAGATGACGCTGGAGTACCAGCTGGTGCCGGCGCTGATGCTGTCGTGCCTGGCCGCGTATCACGTATCACGCGCGATCCGGCCGCAGTCGATCTACCACGAGGCGCTGCATCGCGGCAGCGCCAGCGAGGAGGACCGGCGCACCGGGTGAGTGGTGCTGCCGCGCGGGTCGCTCAGGGTGATGCGGGTGACCCGGCGAGCACCACGCGGTTGCGCCCGGCGGCCTTGGCTTGATAGAGCGCCCGGTCGGCGCGATCGAGCAGGCTCTCCAGGGCCTCCGACGGGTCATGCAGCTGCGCCACGCCGAGGCTGATCGTCACGTGCAGATCCGCGGCCATGTCCCCCAGCTCCAGCGCGATGACGCGCTCCCGCAATCGCTCGGCGACCAAGCGGCCGGTTGCGAGAGCGGTCTTCGGCAGGATCACCAGGAACTCCTCGCCGCCGATCCGGCCGAAGCAATCGAAATCGCGCAAGGCGCCGGTACACGCAGCCACCAGCCGCACCAGCACCCTGTCACCGACCCGGTGGCCGTGGAGGTCGTTGATGCGCTTGAAGTGGTCGATGTCGAGCGCGATGACTGTCATCGGCGCAGCGGTCAGACGGGCCTCCCGCATCGCCGTGGCCATCACCTGCTCGATGCGCCGGCGATTGGCCGTGCCGGTCAAGGCATCGGTCATCGCCAGCGAATGCAGGCGGCGGGACTGGCGCAACTGCCGCAGTGCCTGCCAGACCAGCCCCAGCAACAGCAGGCTGCCGAGCAGCAGGGCGACGTTCTGCCAGTCCCGCGCACGCTGCATTGCCGCCAGCTGCCGGCTCTGCAGCGCGCTCACTTCCCTGATGCGGCGGTCCTCCTGGTCACGCCGGGCGGTGTCGAACTGATAGCTCATCAAGGTGGTGTTGTAACGCCGGGCATTGCGGTCCAGCGCCTCGCGCGCCCGGATCGTGCGGCGCAGGTCGACCACGGCCCGGGCGTGATGACCCAGCGCCTCCTCGCTGCGGGCGCGCGCATCCAGCAGTTCGGCGAGATAACGCAGGTTGCCGCTGGGTCGCAGCAGCTTCTCGGCCTTGTCATAACCGGCAATGGCCTGCGCATGGCGGCCCAGACCGGCTTCGGCCTCGGCACGCTGCAGGGTGATCATGTCCTGGTTGGAATGATCCGCCGCCTGCTGGAACTCGGCCTGGGCGTGGTCCAGGGCCGCCAACGCCTCGGTGTATTGCCCCGCGAGGTTGAAGGCTTCCGCCTGCCCGAGCATGGCCGAACCGATACTTTCGTGATCACCCATGCCGCGCGCCAGCGCCAGCGCCGCCGCGAAATGCCGCAGCGCCGCCGGTTGATCCGACGATTCGGATTCGAGGAAGCCGAGTTGCGCCTCGACCCCCATCTGCTGTCGCAGATCGTGCCGCTGCCTGGCGTAGGCCAGCGACTGGTCCATGTACTTTCGCGCTTCGACATACTCTCCCATGCGGCGATAGGCGATCGCGATGTTGAGCAGGTTCAGCTGGGCCTCTCCGGCTTCGCCGGCCTGCTCGTAGTCGCGCTGCGCCTGCAGGAAATCCACCAGCCCCAGCGCCGGCTCGCCGATCAGGGACTGCACGTTGCCGCGCCAGGACAGACCGTCGGCGACCAATCGCAGGTTCTCGGCATGCCGGGCGACCTCGATGCCGGCCGTGTAATCGGCCAAGGCATCGCGTGGCGTCGTCAGTGACTCCTGGTGCGCGCCCTTGCAATAGTGGAAATTGGCCTCGGCATCCGGATAGCCGATCCGCCGGGCATCCTCGATACCCTGCTGCGCATAGGCCACGCCCCGGGCCGGCTGGTCGTCCATGCCGAGTACGCAATAGGTATAGCGATAGCGCAACGCGCGGCGTGCATCGCCGGCCGGCACCAGGCTGTCGAGCCTGGCCAGCACCTGATTCACCTGCGCCTGAGTGGTGGGTGACAACTCACCCCGCTCGAGCCGTCCGGCCAGCTGGTCGAAGGCAGCCGCGCGCCCCGGCGGCGGAGTGCCCGACGGCTGCCCACCCAAGGCCGGCAGCACTGCCGCAACCGACAGGACGATGCACGAGAGCAGCGATTTCAATCCGTACAACGCGTGATCCACCAGGCTTGGGTACGCGCCGCTCCATGGCAAGGGCCGCTCCACGGCAATGCAGGTAGGACGCGATTATGCGCAGGCCTGCCAGATTTTCTGCGCTCATTCCATCACGGTCTGCACGCCGGGCGCTGGCCCTTTTCCGGTCACCGACCCGATGCCGCCGTGCCAGCGGAAGCCGCCCGTGACACGGCTAACGGCCAGCCGCGGCATAACTTGAGCAGCCCTTCCCGCTTGCCATCGATGCAGCGCAGACGCCGGAACGTTGCATCCATGCGCCGAACGGTCACCCGCGGCGGTCGCCCGGGACGGCACGCATGGCAGAATCCGCGGATGGATATCTATCTGGTCGGCGGTGCAGTCCGCGACAGCTTGCTCGGGCGGCCGGTGGTCGACCGCGATCACGTGGTGGTGGGCGCGCGGCCGGAGGATCTGCTGGCACTGGGTTACAAGCCGGTAGGCAAGGATTTTCCGGTGTTCCTGCATCCCGACACCGGCGAGGAGTACGCGCTGGCGCGCACCGAACGCAAGAGCGGCCACGGCTACCACGGCTTCGTGTTCCAGGCCGATGCCACGGTGACGCTGGAGCAGGACCTGGCCCGCCGCGACCTCACCATCAACGCGATCGCCCGCGACGCGCACGGCGCGCTGACCGACCCGTACCACGGCGTGCGCGACATCGAGGCGCGCGTGCTGCGGCACGTCTCGCCCGCGTTCATCGAGGACCCGGTGCGCGTGCTGCGGGTGGCGCGCTTCGCTGCGCGCTTTGCGCCGCTGGGTTTTGCCGTCGCCGCCGAGACGATGGCGCTGATGCGGCAGATGGTGCGCGAGGGCGAGGTCGATCACCTGGTGCCCGAGCGCGTGTGGGCGGAAACGCGCAAGGCGCTGGCCGAACCGCAGCCGTCCGCGTTCCTGCGCGTGCTGCGCGCATGCGGCGCGCTGGCGGTGCTGTTTCCCGAAGTCGACGCGCTGTACGGCGTGCCGCAACGCGCC
>JAJZGE010000116.1 GCA_021798675.1 Pseudomonadota bacterium
GCGGTCCAGCAGGCGGTCCAGCGCGGCGTCGAAACGCGGCCACCAGCGCGCGCCGTCGCTGACCAGCGCCATCAGCAGGGCGCGGTCGCGCGGATCGGGGAGCTTGGGCGCATGGCGCTCCATCGCTTCGCGCAGGGAGGCGCCGCGGAGGGCGATGTCGGCGAGGGCGCGGGCGGCTTCGGCGCGGGTATCGGTCATGGGCGGGCTGCCTGCGGCGAGCCTGGCCGCCGATCTGGTGGCGCGCGGTGGAGCGGCCTCGGGCGCCGGCAGGCGCTCGAAACCGCTTTGTCGCTTGCACGGCCAGCGAGAAAAATCGAAACAACCGAGCTCATCGCGAGCTCCCTCACACTGCCGGGGGGCGCGCGCGCAACTCCGGCCGCGCATTGAGGTAATCGGTGGCGCCAATGCGCTTGCCGCCCGCCCGCTGCAGCGCGGTGACGCGCAGCGCGCCCTCGCCGCAGGCGACGTCGATGCCTTCGCGGCCGGCGCCGAGCACCTTGCCCGGCGTTGCGGCATGGGCGAGGTCGAGCGCGCGGGCGGCCCAGATGCGCAATGCCTCGCCGGCGATTTCGCCGTCGCTGCCGGGCCAGGGGTCGAAGGCGCGTACCTGGCGCTCCAGTTCGATCGCCGGCCGGCTGAAGTCGAGGCGGGCTTCGGCCTTGTCCAGCTTGTGCGCGTAGGTGACACCTTCGGCGGCCTGCGGCGTGGCGGCCAGTGCCTCGCCGGCCAGCACGCGGGCGAGACCTTCGGCCAGCGCCTCGGCGCCCAGCGCGGCGAGGCGGTCATGCAGCGAACCGCCGGTGTCCTCGCGGCCGATCGGCGTGCGCTTCTCCAGCAGCACGGGGCCAGTGTCCAGCCCGGCCTCCATCTGCATCAGGTCGACGCCAGTCTCGGCGTCGCCGGCGAGGATGGCGCGCTGGATCGGGGCGGCACCGCGCCAGCGCGGCAGCAGGCTGGCGTGCACGTTCCAGCAGCCCAGGCGCGGGATCGCCAGCACCTTGCGCGGCAGGATCAGTCCGTAGGCCACCACCACCATCAGGTCGGGCCGGTAGCTGGCCAGCGTGGCCTGCGCCCCGGCGGGCTTCAGCGACTCGGGCTGCTCGACCGCGATGCCGGCGGCCAATGCGGCCTGTTTCACCGGGCTGGGGGCGAGCTTGCGCCCGCGGCCGGCGGGGCGGTCGGGCTGGGTGTAGACGGCCACCACCTCGGCGCCGCTGGCGCGGCAGGCTTCGAGACAGGGGACGGCGAAGTCGGGGGTGCCGGCGAATACCAGCCGCAACGGAGCGCTCAAGCGCTGGCCGCCTGCTTGCGTTGCTTCTCTAGGCGCTTGAGCAGCATCGAGCGCTTCAGCGGCGAGAGGTAATCCACGAACACCTTGCCGGCGAGATGATCCATCTCGTGCTGCACAGCCACGGCCTGCGGGCCTTCGGCCTCGTACAGGAATGCCTTGCCGTCGACATCCTGCGCTTTCACCGTCACCTTCAGCGCACGGGTGACGTCGGCATAGATGCCGGGAAAGGACAGGCAGCCCTCCTGGTACACCTGGGCGCCGTCCTTCCCCACGATCTCGGCGTTGACCAGCACCAGCGGCTGGTCGCGCTCGTCGCTCATGTCGATCACCAGCACCTGCTGGTGGACGTCCACCTGGGTGGCGGCCAGGCCTACGCCGTTGGCGGCGTACATGGTCTCGAGCATGTCGGCGACGAGCTGCTTGAGCCTGGCGTCGAACACGGTGACCGGCGCGGCCTTGGTGCGCAGGCGTGGATCGGGGAATTCGAGGATGGCGAGCGTGGACATTGGCCCATTGTAGTACGCCGCCTGCCGCGGCGAAGGCCGCGGATTCTGCGAACCGTTGCCGATTGCGCGGCTTAATGCTTCGGTTACACTCGCCATCATTGCTGGGGAGAGGGGATCCCGCCCATGTTCAAGAAAGCATTCACGGTGCTCGCTGGCACCATGGTCGCGGCCGCTGTGTGTGCCGCCGGTGCTTCGCAACTGCGCAGCACCCATCCCGACAATTACACCGTGCGCCGCGGCGACACCCTGTGGGGCATTTCCGCCAAGTTCCTGGTCAAGCCGTGGCTGTGGCCGGAGATCTGGCAGGCCAACCCGCAGGTGCACAATCCGCACCTGATCTACCCGGGTGACGTGCTCAACCTGTCCTTCATCAACGGCGAACCGAGCCTGAAGCTGGAGCCCGGCGTGCAGCGCGAGGCCGCCGCCGTACCGGCAATCCCGCTGGATGCGGTGCAGACCTTCCTGAAGGATCTGCGCGTGATGGATTCCAGCGTGGTCAGCAAGGCGCCCTACGTGGTGGGCCTGGAAGAAGACCAGCTGCGCGGCACCTCGGGCCAGAACATCTACGTGCGCGGCCTGGACAGCCAGCCCGGCCAGCGCTGGGCCATCGTGCGGCCCGAGCATGTGTTCCGTGGCTACGACAACGGCAACGGCGGCACCGCGGAATACGGCGACGAGCTCTGGGCCAACGCGGCCATGGTGAGGTCGCCGTGGGAGGAGGACTTCAATAACGGTTCCGGCCACTACCGCCGCGGCAAGGACATGGGCGTCGAGGTGAAGGTCATCGGCACCGCCGAGGTGCTGCGCACCGGCGACCCGTCCACCCTGCTGGTGCTGGATTCTACCGCGGAGATCCGCAGCGGCGACCGCCTCATGCCGGTGGACAACCACCCCTACGACCCGTACTTCTACCCGCACGCGCCGAAGAGCCTGCCCAAGGACGGTCGCGTGATCGCGTTCACCGATGCGATGGATGCCGTCGGCCCGAACCAGATCGTGGCGCTGTCGGCGGGTTCGGCCGACGGCGTGGACAACGGCACCACCTTCTCGGTCTGGCAGCCCGGCGAGAACATCCACGACGACGTGGCCAGCGACAGCTGGGACCGCAGCGTGGGCAAGCGCGTGACCCTGCCGGACGAGTACATCGGCCACGTGATGGTGTTCCGCACCTTCGACCATGTCAGCTACGGCCTGGTGATGGACGGCCTGCGCCCGGTCAAGATGGGCGACAGGCTGAAGATGCCGGAGTGACGCCTGGCATCCTCTTCCCGCCGGGAAGAGCTGCCGACACGGCCTTTACCCACACGACGGCGCGGGAATCCCGCGCCGTTGGCGTCTGTGGCGACCGCTAGACTCGCCGCATGGACGAATCCGACGAATTGCGCGCCTGGCTGGTCGCCCTGCGCACGCCCGGCCTGGGACCGGGCGGCTTGCGCGAGGCGCTCGCGGCAGGGAATAACCGCATCGATGCCGCGCTCGCGCTGCTGCGCCGGCAGGCCCGCTCGCTGGACGAGGGCGCGGCCGCCTGGTTGGACGCACCCGACGAAGCCAGGCTGGCCGCCGACCTGGCCTGGCTGGCCGGACCCGGCCACCGCCTGTTGCGCTGCACCGAGGCGGATTTCCCGCCGCTGCTGGAAGCCATCCCGCAGCCGCCGGCGGCGCTGTTCGTGGCCGGCGATGCCAGCCTGCTGCTGCACCCGCAGGTGGCCGTGGTGGGCTCGCGCAGCGCCAGCCCGGCGGGGCTGGCGCATGCGCGTGGCTTCGCCCGCGCGCTGGCGCTGGCGGGCTTCGTCGTCACCAGCGGCATGGCCGAGGGCATCGACGGCGCCGCCCACGAGGCGGCCCTGGACGCCGGCGCGGCCACGATCGCCGTGGTCGGCACCGGGGCGGACCGGGTCTACCCGCGCAAACACCAGGCGCTGGCGCAGCGCATCGTGGCGCAAGGTGCGCTGGTCAGCGAGTTTCCGCCCGGCACGGCGGCGCGCGCCGACCATTTCCCGCGCCGCAACCGCATCATTTCGGGCCTGTCGCTGGGCACCGTGGTGGTGGAAGCGGACCTCAAGTCCGGCTCGCTGATCACCGCACGGCTGGCCGGCGAGCAGGGCCGCGAGGTATTCGCCCTGCCCGGATCCATCGCCAATCCGCTGGCGCGCGGTTGCCATCGGCTGATCCGCGACGGAGCGCGACTGGTCGAGGACCCGGCCGAAGTGAGCGAGGCGCTGCGACCCGCGGCCCGCGCCCTGGGCGTGGAGCTGGCGGCCCGGCTGGACCGGGCCGACGTGCCGTCGTCGTCACGTGACGATGGCCGTCGCGACGACCCCGACTACCTGCGCCTGTTCGCCGCCCTGGGCCACGACCCGGCCACGCTGGACGAGCTGGTCGAACGCAGCGGGCTGGCCGCGGCGGTACTGTCCTCGATGCTGCTGATGCTGGAGCTGGAGGGACGCGTGGCTGGCCTGCCGGGCAACCGCTACCAGTGTCTGCCCGGGTAGGCCAGCGGCCGGGAACCCGCATCGCAACGCGCTTTCACGCATTCCGGCTTGACAGTCTGCCGGCCGGCGTGGTCTCACTAGATATATAGGCATGTCGCACTGCGACATGAATTCGCCACACCCACAACAAGAGATTCATGGCCAAGAACCTGCTTATCGTCGAGTCGCCCGCCAAAGCCAAGACGATTAATAAATACCTCGGCAAGGACTTCCAGGTCCTCGCCTCCTATGGCCATGTGCGCGACCTCAAGCCCAAGGAGGGCGCCGTCGACCCGGATCACGGCTTCGCGATGAAGTACGAGGTGATCGAACGCAACGAGAAGCACGTCGATGCGATCGCCAAGGCGGCCAAGGCCGCCGACGACATCTACCTCGCCACCGACTTGGACCGCGAAGGCGAGGCGATCAGCTGGCACATCAGCGAGATCCTCAAGGATCGCGGCCTCACCGACGGCAAGCAGCTGCACCGCGTGGTGTTCTCCGAGATCACGCCGAAGGCGATCAAGGCCGCGGTGGCATCGCCGCGCGAACTATCGCTGGACATGGTCGATGCCCAGCAGGCGCGCCGCGCGCTGGACTACCTGGTGGGCTTCAACCTCTCGCCGGTGCTGTGGCGCAAGGTGCAGCGCGGCCTGTCCGCCGGCCGCGTGCAGAGCCCGGCGCTGCGCATGATCGTGGAGCGCGAGGAAGAGATCGAGGCGTTCAAGGCGCGCGAATACTGGACGGTGGAGGCGCAGCTGCGCCACGCCGACGGCGAGTTCGCCGCCAAGCTCACCCGGCTCAACGGCAAGAAGTTCGAGCAGTTCGACCTTACCAACGAGGCCGACGCGATGGCCGCGCGCGCCGCGCTGAAGGAGGCCGCGCACGGCCGCCTCACCGTCAGCGAGGTGGGCAGCAAGGAGCGCAAGCGCCGCCCGGCACCTCCGTTCACCACGTCCACGCTGCAGCAGGAGGCCGCACGCAAGCTCGGCTTCACCACCAGCCGCACGATGAAGGTGGCGCAGGGCCTGTACGAAGGCGTCGGCCTCGGCAGCGAAGGCAACGTCGGCCTGATCACCTACATGCGTACCGACTCGGTGGCGCTGTCCGACGACGCGCTGGGCGAGCTGCGCGCACTGATCGCGCGCGACTACGGCCACAAGGCGCTGCCCGACGGCCCGCAGTTCTACAAGGCCAAGAGCAAGAACGCGCAGGAGGCGCACGAGGCGATCCGTCCCACCTCGGCGATGCGCACCCCGCGTGAAGTGGCCGCGTTCCTCAATGACGAGCAGCGCAAGCTGTACGAGCTGATCTGGAAGCGTACCGTGGCCTGCCAGATGATCCACGCCACGCTCAATACCGTGTCGGTCGATTTCGAGTTGCCGCACGTTGCCGGCGGTCCCGCCGCGTTCCGCGCCACCGGCACCACTGTGGTCGACCCCGGCTTCCTTGCCGTGTACGAGGAAGGCCGCGACCAGAAGGGCGCGGACGACGACGACGAAGGCCGCCGCCTGCCGCGCCTGGAGAAGGACGAACAGGTGCCGTTGCACGATATCGCCGCCGACCAGCACTTCACCGAGCCGCCGCCGCGCTATTCCGAAGCCTCGCTGGTGAAGGCGCTGGAGGAATACGGCATCGGCCGCCCCTCGACCTATGCCAGCATCATCCAGGTACTGCTCAACCGCGAATACGTGCTGCTTGACAGCCGCCGCTTCAAGCCCACCGACATCGGCCGGGCGGTGGGCAAGTTCCTCACCCAGCACTTCAGCCGCTACGTGGACTACGACTTCACCGCCAAGCTCGAGGACGAGCTGGATGCGGTCAGCCGCGGCGAGGAAGCCTGGGTGCCGCTGATGCAGCGCTTCTGGCAGCCGTTCAAGCAGCAAGTGGAGGAGAAGACCGAGTCGGTGGACCGCAGCGAGGCCACCGGCGCGCGCGAGCTGGGCACCGACCCGAAGAGCGGCAAGCCGGTATTCGTACGGCTGGGGCGCTTCGGGCCATACGCGGCGATCGGCGACAAGGACAGCGACGAGAAGCTGCAGTTCGCCAGCCTGCGCCCCGGCCAGAGCATGCACACCATCACGCTGGACGAGGCGCTGGAGCTGTTCAAGCTGCCGCGCCAGCTG
>JAJZGE010000117.1 GCA_021798675.1 Pseudomonadota bacterium
ATCAGCTCGCGCGGATCGAACCGGCGTTTCGCGATCCAGGGCTCGATGAAGGCCAGAAATACCGGCCCCAGCGCGATGCAGGTGGCGCCCACCGACGCGTTGGACAACTTGATCGCGGCATAGAAGCTCAGCCAGTGCAGCGCCACCAGCACGCCGATGCCGGCATATGCCCAGCGCAGCCGCGGCCGCATCGCGCGCAGCCCGCGCCACACCCGTGGCATCAGCAGCAGCGCGGCTGTCACCAGCAGCATGCGCCACCACACCAGCGGCAGCGCCGGCAGCGTGATCAGCTTGCCGAGGATCGCGGTGAAGCCCCACAGCACCACGCAGAAATGAATCTGCAGACGCGCCTTGCTGACAGCTTGCATGGAGAGATCGCTGGGAAACGGAACGCCATTCTAGACCGGCAGGGGAATACTGACGCGCACCGCTCTGCCTCCTCTCCCCTATAGGGAGAGGACCGAGGTGAGGGGCGGGTGCTCGCGCGGATGTCAATCAGAAGCGCGGCCTGGATGTGGCTGCACGGGCAAGGCCGCCCCCTCACCCCAACCCTCTCCCCAAAGGGGAGAGGGAGTCATGCCGCGCACTGTTTTGCCTCATCTCCCCTTTGGGGAGAGGATTGAGGTGAGGGGCGGGTGCTCGCGCGGATGTTGGATCAAAGCCGGTCTTCGTTCGAGTTTGAGGCCAGCCCGACCCCTCACCCCAACCCTCTCTCCCAAGAAGGGGACTGATGCCCGCAGGGGAGAGGGAGTTACCTGTGCGCCGGCTTTTTCGCGCGTGCCTTGACTGCGGTTGCGGCCTGGGTGGCCGGCATCACCTTTCCCGAGCTGCGCAGTTGTTCGAGCACGCTGCGGCAGGTGTTCTTGCCGTCGCTGTCGTGGCTGGGGGCGACGAGTGCCAGCAGCGCGGCGGCAGGAGTAGCGACCACACCAAGCGCCACCGCGCCGGCGGCGCGCAGCAGCAGCGGGCCTTTCTGCACGCCCACGTCGGGCTTGCCCAGGGTGCCCCTGACGTACAGCGGCGAGCGCAGCGAGAAGATCCGCACGCCCTTGGTATGCGGCAGCACCTTCAGATCCAGCTTTTCGTCGGCGAGGTTCACCGTGCCGGTCACGTTGATCACCGCGTCGGAGGTGTCGAACACGAACAGCCGCATGTCGAACAGGCCGTGTTTGGCCGGCATGTCGGCGGCGGCGCAGTTGATCTGCACGGTCTGGTCGCCGAACAGCTTGCCGATGATGATGTTGCCCACATTGAGGCCGGCGGTTTCCAGCAGGGTCTTGCTGATCGCGCCGTCGTTCATCAGCAGCTTCAGCTCACCATCGGCGCTGCCGAGCAGGGCCGCCACCGAGTTGCCGCGCGCGTCCAGCGACGCGTCGCCGTTGATTTCGCCGAAGCTGGTGCGCATCGGCGCGAAGCCGGGAAACAGCTGCTTCAGTTTCAGGTGGCGCGCGTCCAGTCGCAGCACGCCGCGCATCGGCGACATCGTGCCGTCCAGCGTGAGCGCGCCGCTGACCGTGCCGCTGGCCAGGTCGAAGCGCAGCGGATCCAGCGTGAGCACGCCGTTGTTCATCACCAGGTGGGTGACCAGCGCGTCGATCGGCAGGCTGCTGCCGTGCACGATGTGCGCGCCGGTGAACTGCACGTCGGCATCCATCGCGCGCCAGCGATCGGTGCGGAACGGCGTCACCGGCAGCACCTTGCCGGCGGGCTGCGCGGTGGCATCGGCGGCGGGTTTGGCCTGGGCGGTGCTGACACCGATCAGTGGCGCCAGGTCGGCGAACTGCAGCAGCTTCGAGCTGACCGTGCCGCTCAGCCGGGGCCGCGTGCCGCTGCCGCTGGCGGCCTGGTAATCCAGGTTGCCGGCGAGGTCGCTGCCGCCCACGCGGCCGCGGAAATCGCGATAGCTGAAATGGCTGCCCTGGCGATGCAGCTGCGCGCTGAGCTGGCCGGTGGTGGCATACGGCGGCGTGTCCGGCAGGGTGATGCCGAGGATCGGATAGAGCAGGGCCATGCTCGGCCCGGACAGCCACAGCTTCACGTCCAGCGCGTCCAGCTGCAGCGGATCGGTCAGCGTGCCGACCAGCGCGATATGCGTGTCGCCGATGCGCATATCCGCCTGCAGCGGAAACGGCTGGGTGTCGCTGTGCAGCGCCAGCACCGCGCCGGTCCTGCCGCTGCCCTTGAACGGCTTGCCCTGATAGCTGCCGACTGCCTGCCAGGCGAACTGGTAACGCGTGGCGGACGCGGCGGCATGCGCCGCGCCCCGGTGGTTGTCGTGGTCGGCCACCGCCTTGCCGGCTGCGGCGCCGGCGATCCGGTCCGCCTGCGCGCTGGCGGCTGCCGCCTGCTGGGCCACGATCTGGTCGTACGGAATCGCCTGCTGCAGCGGCGTGATCGTCATCTGCAGCCGGATGTTGCGACTGGCGTCATCCAGCGCCAGCTGGCCGCGGTCGAAACCGATAGCGCCCAGCTGCAGCTTCCAGACCGACGCGCCGCCGGACGGCAGCGTGAAGTTCCAGTTGGCACGACCCTGGCGGTCCCGCTGCAGGTCCACCTGCGGATGCACCAGCTGCAGCGATGGCACCACGATGCGATGGGCCAGCAGGGGCCACGGCGACAGCCGGAAGCGCAGCGCCTCCAGCTGCGCAAAGTCCGGCCTGGCCGCCCACGCCGGATTGCCGATGCTGACCGCGCGCGCGGTGAACTGTGGCCACGGCAGCAGGCTGCCCAGGCCGGCTGCAGAAGGGTCGCGCCGCCACGCCACGCTGAGGTCGCCGTGGATCACGAACGGCCGCCCGATCGCCTGGCTGATGCGGCTGTCGAACGTGGGCTTGAGCCGGTTCCAGTCGAACGTGGCGATCACCACGAACAGTATCGCCAGCACGGCGAGCAGGCCGCCGGCGATCCAGCTGATGACCTTGTGACTGCGCTTCATCACCATCCGGTTACCTTGCATCGCCGCGCGCAAGGCGGCTCAGCGCACAGCAATACCGCACGGAATGGCAAGGTTATGTGTGGAGGCGCACCGCCTTGCCTCCTCTATCCATGCGGGGAGAGGGAGTCATCGCCTACGCGGCAACCTGCTCGCGCTGGCGTCGTCCGATGCGGTAGACCGCGGCGGGCGGCAGGTTGAACAGCGCATTGCCGATGCGCACGGCCTCCAGGTCGAGCCGCTCCAGCAGTTCGCGCGGCAGCGGGCAGCGCGGCCCGTAGGTGAACTGGTAGAACGCGCCGTCGGCGCTCAGCTGGCGGTCGAACACGCCCTGGATGATCGCCAGCACCTGCGCGGCCGGCATCGACAGCAGCGGCAGTCCGCTGATCACCGCACTGGCGCGCTCGTCGCCGAACAGCGACACGGTTTCGCCCAGCCGGGCCGCATCCATGCTCAGCACGCGCGCGTCCGGATAGCGCTGGGTGAGCGCGTGGGCAAACACCGGATCGGCCTCCACCAGCACCAGCCGGTCGGTGGGCAGGCCGCGTGCCAGCAGTGCGCGGGTGAACACGCCGGTGCCGGGGCCGAGCTCGATCACCGGCCCGTGCAGATGGCTGATATGCGAGGTCATCAGCCGCGCCAGCGCAGGCCCCGACGGCGCCAGCGCGCCGATGCTGCGCGGCGCACGCAGCCAGGCGCGCAGGAAATGAAGGCTATCGTTCAACGACATCGGGGTTTCCGCTTCGACGAAGATCGGGTTGGCGTCTGTGCAGACGTTCCCGCCACACAGGCTAACCGGTGCGCATGAACAAAATGTTCACGCGCAACGTCCACGGCCGGCTCACGGCCGCGCGCTGACGCTGCGCGCAGGTATGTCGATGCTGCACAGGTCGATGTGGCCGGCCGGCACGGTATAGAACGCGTCGTGCCGGTTGCGCTGCGCCTCGATCAGGGCGGCGAAGGTGGCGCTGTCGGTGCGCAGCACCTGCACCGCGGGGCGCTGCGCGGGCGGCAGATCCGATGCCAGCCGCACCGACTCGATCAGCGTGCGCTGCGCCGGTCTGGTGTAGAAACCCATCGGACCGTTGCCGCGCGGCAGGCCCGACAGCAGCGGCATGCCCTGAATCACGCGCCCGACCACCGCCAGGTTGCGGTCCAGCCGGCGCGGCGCCTGGCCGATCACCGCATACAGCGCGCTGCCGTTGCCGCTGTCCGGCGGGTTGTCGCGACCCACGCCGACCATGCCGTAGCAGTGGGTCAGCCATTCCTGTCCGGCCTTGCGGTTGCGCGCCACCGGAAAGCCCGCGGTGAAACCCACCTCGGGCGCGTACATGTCGCCGTCCGGCAGCCGCGTGAACGGCAGCTTCGCGTCGAACGGGCGGGTGAACTCCGGCGCCAGCGTGGCGTGCGCCGTGCCCAGCGGATGCAGCTTCGCGTGGTCGCCGCCGTCGTCGCCGGCCGGGTCGTCCCACTGCGTCACGAAGTTGTCCTGCACCCGCACGATCGCCAGCCCGTCGTAATAGTGCTCATGCGCCAGCGTGCGGATGTTCGCCACATGCCGCGGCGTGAAATCCGGCGCCAGCTCGATCAGCACGCGGCCCGTGCCCAGCTGCATCACCAGCAGGTTGCGCGGGTCGGGTGTGCGCCATTCGGCCGGCTTGGAGGCGGCCAGCAGTTGCTGCGCGGTCGGCGTGGGTGTGGTGTTGCTTGGTGCGGCAAGCGCGGGCAAGGCCAGCAGACAGGCGGCCAGCGCGGCGGCAAGGTGACGGCGATACGGCATGGATTTTCCCCGGCGACGAATGGAGCGCCGGGGCAAGTTAGCAGATCGGAGAAACGGGGGCCGGGGACAAGGGCTCATGAATCTCCGTGCCGGATGCCGGCGCGCGGATCAAGGCTCATATCTGCCACTGCTCCGCCGCCTGCCTGAGCCAGAAGACGATGACGGAGGTCCTGGCCGCGAAGCGCTCCGCGTGCTCGGCCCCGGCCGGAACAAGGCACCATTCGCCGGCGCCTATTTCCCGTTCGATGCCGTCAAGGGTCAGGTAAAGAACCCCTTCGGTGACGAGCACATGGTTGGCCGTGGGATGCGTGTGGGCTGGCGTGCTGGTGTTTTCGCGGGTGGCGACGGTGACATCGCAGGAGGCGCCATGGATCTTGCCCAAACCGAGCAGGGCATCGGGAATGTGTGCCAAGGGATACCCCCGGGTTCGAATGCGGAAGTCGTCAGTCTGACAGCGTGCCGATCCGGCGCCGTGATCCAGGTCAGCTGGCGAGCGCCGGGTCGCCGGGCCGGCGATTCGGCGCGAGCGCAGCAATCGCAGGGTCGGGTCTGCTTCCTAAAGCGCCATCGACGGCCGCTGCGCCATCGCCGCGCGCCAGCGCTGCAGATGCGGATGCCGCTCGTCGGGCCTGATTTTCACCACGCGGGCGAAGTCCACCGTCACCACGGCGGTGATGTCGGCGATGGAGAGTCGATCGGCGGCGACGAAGTCGCGGCCGGCCAGCCGCTCGTCCAGCGCCACAAGGAACTGCTGCACGCGGGCCAGGCCGCGTTCGGCCAGTGCGGGGATCTGCGCGTAGTCGATCGGCCCCGGCAGCGCGCGGTTGGCCATTGCCGGTGAACTGTTGCGCAAGGCCTCGGCGACGGCGAGCAGGCCGTCGAACTCCATGCGCCAGTTCCAGCTGGCGATCTCGGCCTTTTCCTGCGGCGTGCTGCCCAGCAGCGGCGGCTGCGGAAAGCTGGCCTCCAGCCACGCGCTGATCGCGGCGTTGTCGGTCAGCAGCAGCCCGTCATCGGTGCGCAGCGCGGGCACCGTGCATTGCGGGTTCACGGCGCGGTAGGCCACGCCCAGGTGCTCGCCGCTGCGCAGGTCGACCTGCACGGTGGCGTGGGCGACGCCCTTCTCGGCGAGCAGGATGCGGGCCCGACGCGGGCTGGGGGCGGTGGCGCAGTCGTAGAGGGTGAGCATGACGGGAGCCTGTTGGGTCGGGAGCGGGGATCAGGCGGGTACAGCCAGTTTGTCCTGGGTGCGCGTATCGAAGTCGCTGGCGTCGTGGCGCTCGTGCAGCTGGCTGGACGGCTCGCCCCAGGTGCGGTTGACCATGCGGCCGCGCTGCGCGGCGGGGCGCTGCGCGATCTGCTCGGTCCAGCGCATCAGGTGGGTATAGCCCTGCACCTGCAGGAACTTGCCCGCGTCGTACAGCGCGCCCTTGAGCAGCGCGCCGTACCAGGGCCACACCGCGATGTCGGCGATCGTGTAGTCGTCGCCGGCCAGATAGGCGCTTTCGGCCAGGCGCCGGTCGAGCACGTCGAGCTGGCGCTTGACCTCCATCGCGTAGCGGTCGATGGCGTATTCGATCTTGCTCGGCGCATAGGCGTAGAAGTGGCCGAACCCGCCGCCGAGAAACGGCCCGCTG
>JAJZGE010000118.1 GCA_021798675.1 Pseudomonadota bacterium
GCCGCGCGCGCTCGTGCAGCGGCACACCGAGCTTCTCGTACGTCTCCAGCAGTTTCGGATCGACCTCGTCCAGCGACTTCAGGCCGGCCTTGGGCGCGGCGTAGTAGCTCAGCGCCTGGTAGTCGATCGGGTCGATCTTCAGCCTGGCCCAGTCCGGCGTCGGCATGGTCAGCCAGTGGCGGTAGGCCTCGAGCCGCCACTGCGTCATCCACTCCGGCTCGCGCTTGATCGCGGAGAGCTGGCGGATGATGTCCTCGCTCAGGCCCGGCGGCAGGCTGGTCATCTCGATGTCGGTGACGAAGCCGGCCGCGTAGCCGCGACCGAGCGCCTCGGCGACCTCGGCGTTGTCGCGCAGCGCGCTGCTGCTGTCGCTGGTCATGGTCTGGTTCATCCGGTGGCGGCCTCGGCGGTACGTCGGGTCTGCGCGGTCATGTCAGGGTCACGGCGATGCGCCGGCTCGGCGCCGGCCTCAGCATGTCGGCCAGGCTCACCGCGCGCAGGGCGTTTTCCAGCACGTGGTTGATCCGCTGCCAGCTGCCGCGCACGCCGCACTGCGACTCGCGCTCGCACTGGCCCTCGGCCACGCCGCATTCGGTCATGCCGATCGGCCCTTCCAGCGCCTCGACGATTTCCGCCAGCGAGATTTCGCTAGCCGGTCGCGCCAGCCGGTAGCCGCCGTTGACGCCGCGAAACGATTCGACCAGCGCCGCATGGCCGAGCGCCTTCAGCAGCTTGCTCACCGTGGGCAACTCCAGCCGCGTCTCGTCGGCGATCTGCACCGTGCTCAGCACGTCGTGCGGATGCGCGGCGATGCAGGTCATCACCACGGTGGCGTAATCGGTGAGTCGGCTGACGCGGAGCATACGGCGCACGGGCCTGCATGGCTTGAATCGGGACTAAAATGGTACTGATTCGTCCGACCGCGGTCAATGCAAGCGCATCGCGCACCATGATCGGGCAACTCCAGCGCAAATTGCCCGGCTTTAGTGCGCCCGCAGCAGGCTGGCAGCGGCAGCGGCCAGCGCCTGCGCCGCTGCGCGCGCTGGCATGCATCGTGCTGCCTCGCCTGCAGCGGCCATAGGGCGGAGAGCGCGACATGAAATGGATCACGGCCATCATCAAACCGTTCACGCTCGACGACGTGCGCGAGGCACTGAACGAGGCCGGCGTGCAGGGCATGACGGTGACCGAGGTGAAAGGTTTCGGCCGCCAGCACGGCCACACCGAGCTATACCGGGGCGCCGAATACGTGGTCGATTTTCTGCCCAAGCTGAAGATCGAGGTGGCGGTGACGGACGAACGCCTGGATCACGCGATCGAGGCGATCACCCGCGCCGCGCGCACCGGCAAGATCGGCGACGGCAAGATCTTCGTCGGTGGACTCGACCAGGCGATCCGCATCCGCACGCAGGAACTCGACGCCGACGCGCTCTGATGGCCGGGCAGCGAACCCCGCGCTAAGGGCGCACCGCCGTCACCTCGATCTCGACCAGATAGCCCGGATTGGCCAGCGCAGCCACCTGCATCGCCGAGCGCACCGGCAGTTGCGGCTGCGCGGCGGTGCCGAAGAACTGCGTGTAGCCCTGCATGAATCCGGCGAAATCCATCCTGCCGGTCTTGCCCCCGTCACTCTTGGCGGGAGGCGCGACCAGGAACACCTGCATCTTCACCACATCGCCCATGCCCAGTTGCAGGCTTTTCAGCTCGGCCTCGATCGCCTTCAGCACGCCGACCGTCTGGGCACGCGTATCGCCATAGGCGGCCACGCTGTCGCCCGGCGCCCTGGCGTCGAGCACCGGCGGCACCATGCCGCTGAGATACACCATGGTCCTGCCGGCCGGCACCTCGACCGCAGCGGAGATCGGGAACGTGCTGTGGTTGGGCAGCGGGTGGCGGATTACCTGCTGCGCGCCGGCGGTCAGCGGAATCGTCAGCAGCAGCGACGACAGCAAGCGGGAGCGTATGCGCATGGGATTTCCTCGGTGGTCGACGGACGGGGATCGCACTCAGCGGCTGGCCTGATGCAGTGCCTGCACCTCGGCGGTGCTGATGGCATCGCGGTAGTGGTTGCCGAAATGCGTGCGGACGTAGTTGATCACGGCGGCCACCTGCTGGTCAGTCAGCGAGGCCGGCACGAAGAACGCCTCGTCGGACGGCCGCGGTTCGAACGACGGCATGTTGCGGCGGCCCTGCAGGATGGTCAGCGCCATGTAGCGCGACGAGGCCACGGTAGGGTTGCCGGCGAGAGCCGGATAGTGGCCTGCACCGCTGGCGCCGCGCCCGTCGGGCATGTGGCAGCCCTGGCAGATCTGCCGGTAGACCTGGCCGCCGTCGCGCGTTTGCAGCACGCCGGGCGCATGCGCGCCGGCGTTGTCAGCATGCACCATGCCGGCTGACAGCAGGCTGGCCAGCGTGAGCAGCAGGCTGGCGGGTTGCTTCATGCGCATTTTGCTTTTCATGCGGTGGCTCCACTGGCCATGGCGCGCTGGTGCAACCGGCCGATCGCGTCCAGCGCGGAGGTCACCGCGCCTTCCTGCCAGGCCGGCAGGTAGGAGGCATGCTCGCCGGCCAGCACGATGCGGCCGTCGAAGCGGCACAGGTTGTCGTAGTGGCGGGCACGCGCTTCTTCCGTCCACATGCCGAAACAGCCCAGCGTGAACGGCGAGCGGTGCCACGCCACGGCGACGCCATGTTCAAACTCCTTGCGGTACTGCGGGTGGATCCGGCTGCCGTATTCCACCGCCTTGCTGATCCGCTGCGGCGGCGTCATCGCGGTGAACTCGGTGGCGTCCAGACCCCACATGTAGGCGCCCAGCAATACACCCTTGCCGCCGCTGAAATAGCCGCTGCTGGGGTAGCTGATGTTGCCGATCGGCAGATCGGTATAGCTGATGCCGCCGTAGATCTGCTCGTCCTCTTCCCAGAAACGGCGCTTGAACTGCAGGCCGACCTTGACCGACGCCGCATACGGCACGGCGGCGATCGCTGCGGCCATCGGCGCGCCCACGTTGATCGGAATCTGGCCCAGGATCGACAGCGGGATGGTGCACACGCACCAGTCGGCGCGCGCGGCATGGCGGCTGCCGGGCACGCTGGTGTCCTCGAAGGTGGCGCTGACACCGCGTTCGTCCTGCTCGATCGCCACCACCTTGGCGTTGTAGCGGATCAGTGCGCCCAGCTCGCGCGCGAACGCCTCGCCGATCCGCCCCATGCCGCCCACCGGCTGGAACAGCGTGGTCTGCATCTCGTAGTTGTCGCCCAGCGGCAGGCTCGCCCACAGTTGGGAATGCAGCAGCTCGGCCAGCCGCACCGGCTGCGAGAACACCGGTCGCGCGCTGAGGCCGCCGCCCGGGTCCTTGTCGAAGCCGCGCCGGGTGCCGGACAGCTCACCCTTCGCATAGGCGTAGTTCTGGTCCAGCGCGCCCCAGTGGCGCAGCGACTGCAGCAGCTTCTCCTGATCCTCGCGGCTGACCGCCGCGTCGAGTTGGCCACCGCGGGTGGCCTTGGCCAGCAGCTCGGCCACCTGGCCCTGATAGTCGGCCTTGACTGCGCGGAAGCGCTGGGGTTTGCCGCCGAACGCGTGGCTGTCGTGCAGGTAGGCGTTGTAATTGACCTGCACAAACGATTCCAGCGGCACGCCGAGCGTCCTGCAGTAGCCGAGGATGCCCTGGTGGTGATACGGCAACCGCCACGGTCCCGGATTGATGTAAAGCCCCGGATCGAACCGACACTCCTGAGTGGCCCCACCCAGTTCGGTGTAACGGTCGCCACCGCGCAGCGTCCAGTTGCGACCGCCGGCGCGCGCGTTGTATTCCAGTACCTGCACCCGGTAGCCGGCCTTGCGCAATTCATAGGCGGCGACCATCCCGGCGATCCCCGCCCCCAGCACCAGCACGCTGGCGCCGCGCGGCGCCGCTCCCACGCGCGGCGGCCCGACGTACGGCGATTCGGCGGCGAGGCCCAGGCTGCTCATCGCCTGATACATCGCCGCGCCGCCCGCGCTCAGGCCGATCATGCGCAGCAGCTGCCGCCGCGTGATCGCCGTGCCCAGACTCCCGTCCGTCAGTTGCCCCATCCGCTGCCCCCGTTCAGCTGTGTGCCATGCAGCCGCTGCCACGCGGTGCGCGCATCGCCGTGTGATCCGCAGGTCATTCATAGCACAAGCTGCTGCAACGCAATAATCGCCTGGTGCGCGCGCCGGTTGCCGGGCGGCGAGGTTCTCGTGCGCTCTCGCTGGCGCTAAGCTGAGCGGCTTCCGGCTGATCCGAGCGACATGCAAAACCCTGCCCGCATTGCTGCCCGACTCGCCTGGACCCGGGCTGCCTTGGGCGATCCTGCGCTGCAGCTCGCTTCGGCTTCGGCCGATGCCAGCTTTCGCAGCTACTGGCGCACGAACCATCAGGGGCAAAGCTGGATCGTGATGGATTCGCCGCCCGCGCAGGAGGACCCGCAGCCGTGGCTGGCGATCGGCGCACGGCTGGCCGCCGCCGGACTGCATGTGCCGGCGGTGCGGGCGCACGACCTGCAGCAGGGATTCCTGCTGATCGAGGATCTGGGCTCCGCGCTCTACCTGCCCGCCCTCGTCGAGGACACGGTGGATGCGCTGTACGGCGCGGCGATGAACGCGCTGCTGCGCATGCAGCGCGACGTCGACGTGACGGGCCTGCCGCCCTACGACCACGCCTTCCTGCAGCGCGAGCTGGAGCTCATGCCGGTGTGGTTCCTCGGCCGGCACCTCGGCCACGTGACCGATGCGCCCGAGCAGCTGCTGCTGCAGGATGCGTTCGACCTGCTGCTGCACGAGGCGCTGGCGCAACCGCGCTGCTTCGTGCACCGCGATTTCCACAGCCGCAACCTGCTGGTGGTCGGCGACAACAATCCGGGCATCATCGACTTCCAGGGCGCCCTGCTTGGCCCGCTCACCTACGACCTCGCCTCGCTGCTGCGCGACTGCTACATCGCGTGGGATCCCGCGCGGGTGGAAGGCTGGGTCGAGGACTACCGCCAGCGCCTGCAGCAGGCCGGGCTGATCGACGCCAGCGTCGACCGCGCGCGCTTCCTGCGCTGGTTCGACCTGATCGGCCTGCAGCGTCATCTCAAGGTGCTCGGCATCTTCTGCCGGCTCGCCTACCGCGACGGCAAGCCCGGCTATCTTGACGACCTGCCGCGCGTGTACCGCTACGTGATCGAGGTGGCCAGCCGCTACCCCGGGCTGGCCGCGCTGGCGGCGCTGCTCGAACGCAGCGTCGGCGCCCGCGACCTGCGCCTGCCGACAGCGGCATGAGACACGCGCTGATCTTCGCCGCCGGGCTGGGCGAGCGCATGCGTCCGCTGACCGAGCGCACGCCCAAGCCGTTGCTGCCGGTGGGCGGCAAGCCGCTGATCGTGTGGCAGCTGGAAAAACTGGCGGCAGCCGGCGTGCACTACGTGGTGATCAACACCGCGCACCTGGCCGAGCAGTTTCCCGACACCCTGGGCGACGGCGCGCGCTGGGGCCTGCGCATCCGCTATGCCTACGAGGGACCGACCCCGCTGGAAACCGGCGGCGGCATGCTCAACGCGCTGCCGCTGCTGGGGCCGGAGCCGTTCCTCGCGCTCAGCGGCGACGTCTGGTGCGACGCCGACTTCAGCGCGCTGCCGCTGGCGCCGGCGGGGCTGGCGCAGCTGCTGATGGTCGACAACCCGGCGCATCACCCGCACGGCGATTTCGCGCTGGATGCGCAGGGCCTGCTGCACGATGCGGGCACGCGCAAGCTCACCTACAGCGGCATCGGCGTCTTCCACCCCGCGCTGCTGCGCGACTGGCGCACCGTGATCGACGACGACGCCGTGGCCCGGAGCACACCGCCGCGTTTCAAACTCGCCCCGCTGCTGCGCGCGGCGATGGCGCACGATCAAGTCAGCGGCAGCCATCATCACGGCCGCTGGACCGATGTGGGCACGCCGCTGCGGCTGGCGCAGCTGCAAGCCGAGCTGCGCGGCCATCCCGACGCAGTGTGAGCAGCCTTCGTGGCGGGAGCGACTTCCGTCGCGATGTTCTTGCACTGCCGCAGCATCAAGGCTGGAGCATCGCGACGGAAGTCGCTCCCACACGGCACCAGGCAAAACGGCCCGGTTTTCACCGGGCCGTTATTCCGGACCTGCCGCCAGCTTACGGGCGCCGCGCCAGTTCGGGGTTTTCCTTCGTCACCGGCATCAGGTCCTTCTTCGACACGCCCAGCCACAGCAGGATCGGGCTGGCCACGAAGATCGAGGACAGCGTGCCGACCAGGATGCCGATCAGCATGGTGACGGCGAAGCCGTGCACCGCCGGGC
>JAJZGE010000119.1 GCA_021798675.1 Pseudomonadota bacterium
GCAGACATGACGCGCGCCATGGCCGGCGACTTCGTCGAGGATGTCGTCGATGGCCCGCCATTCGCCGCCGTGGAAGGAATAGGTGGTGTCGCACCAGCTGCAGCGCAGAGGGCACCCGGTGAGGCGCACGAACACGGTGCGCCAGCCGATGGCGTCGGCCTCGCCCTGGATCGAGTGGAAGATCTCGGTGATGCGCAACCGCTCGGCGGCAACCGCGGGCGCGGCGGTCACCGCGCTATGGCCTGCATCGCCCACCGCCACGACCTCAACCGCCCCGCTGGATGCGGCCTAGCCGCTCCTTCGCCAGGCTGGCGGCCTTGGAGCCCGGGTACTTGCTGATCACCGCCTTGAGCGTGGTTGCGGCTGCCGGCACCTGCTTCAGCTCGTACTGGCAATAGCCGACCTTGAGCAGCGCATCGGGCGCCTTTTCGCTCTGCGGGAAACGGCTCAACAGTTGCTGGAACGCTTCCAGCGCCACCTTGTAATTGGTGGTGACGTAATACGACTCGCCCAGCCAGTACAAGGCGTTCGAGGCCAGCGGCTGGTCCGGGTACTTCTCGATGAAGGTGCGAAACTGCCGCGAGGCGCCCACGTAGTCGCCCCCGCGCAGGGTCTTGAAGGCAGCGTCATAGGACGCCTCCATGGCGGCCCTGTCGCCCGCCGACAGCGGCTTGGCGGCGCTCGTCGCAGCCTGGGCCGGTGCGGCGGCGGAGCTACCCGCAGCTGGCGCGACCGCCGAGGCTGCAGGCGCGCTGCTGGCCGAGGCCGGCGCCGTGCCCTGCTGGTTGCCAGCCTCGAGCCGCCCAAGGCGGGAGTCGAGGTCGACGTATTGATCCTTGCTCTTGTCCTGGAGCAGTTGCAGCTGATGCTGCAGTTCCTCGATCTGACCCTGCATGTCGCGCAATTGCGACTGCATCTGCTGCATCTGGTTGACCTGCGCAGCAGCGGCCTGATCCTTGTTCTGCGCCCGCTGCTCGAGCAGGGAGACGCGGTCAGCCAGGCTCAATCGCGAATCCTGTGCGAACACCGGAACCACGAAAAGCATGGCGGACGCAAATGCGCCCGCCATGCTCGCCTTGGCTGCAATTTTGCTGGCCAGTGGCTTCATCGCTTACTCGGCCGTGTACACGATCTCGACGCGACGGTTCTTGCTCCAGCAATCCTCGTTGTGCTCGCGGCACACCGGCTTTTCCTTGCCGTAGGAGATCACGCTGATCTGGCTGGCCGAGGCGCCATTGGCCTGCAGAGCGCTGGACACGGCATTGCCACGACGCTCGCCGAGGCCCAGGTTGTATTCCTTGGAGCCGCGCTCGTCGGTGTTGCCTTCCAGACGCATCCGCGCCATCGGGCGGTCCTGCAGGTACTTGGCGTGGCAAGCCATGATGGCCTGGAACTCCGGCTTGATTTCGTCCTTGTCGAAATCGAAGTACACCACGCGCTGCTTGAGGCAGGCGTCGGTGTTGAGGTCGGCCGGCGTGTACTTGCCGCTGGTCTCGGCCGGCTGGGTCGGGGCGACAGGCGCGCTGGCCGGAGCCTGCGGCTTGACTTCCTGCTTCTTGGAACAGGCGGCCGCGCCAACGCAGAGCAGGGCGACCAGGGCGACGCGAACGGTCTTATTCATGGTGACGATCCTTCAAACGTGTGTGAGATCCGGCATACAGTGACGGACGGGTTACGGGACGTTATCGCCGGTGGACCGGCTGTTGTTTGTTTTGGTGTAGCAAAAACCAACGGCGTGCGATGCGTGCCTTCAATGGCTGGCCATGGCGCAATATTGCCTATTGCGTTTCGGCCGGCAAAACACGCCGGGCGCGACCCTTGCGGGCCGTCCCCGGCTTCGACCGTCGCAGGCGAGTGCGGCGGCGCGAATCGCTCACTGCTGTTGTCTGTACGGCCCCCAGGCAGGATCGCTCACGCTGCCGTTGGCAAGCGCGAGGCGCTGACGCACCATGCCATCGGACGAAGTGGCATAGAGCACGCCGCGCGGACCTTCGGTGGCGCCGTACAACAACATGCTGGCGTTCGGTGCCCAACTGGGGCCGAAATCCAGCGGTCCGGGCGATAGGTAATGCACCTGCCCTCCCAGACTGAGATCCATGACAGCAATACGATACACGTTCCCGTTGCCCTGCACCATGGCAAGTTCCTTGCCGTCGTAGGTTATGGCGGAGTTGGAGTTGTACGTGCCCTGGAAGCTGATGCGCTGGGCCGTGCCGCCACTCGCGGGAACCTGGTAGATCTGCGGGCGACCGGAGCGGTCCGAGGTGAAATACAGGGACTTTCCGTCCGGCGCCCAGACCGGCTCGGTATCGATGGCGGGGTTGTGGGTCAGGCGGGTTTCCTGGCGGCTCGCCAGGTTGAGCAAGTACAGCTCGGGATTGCCCTGGAAGGACAGCGACACCGCCAGCTCGCGCCCGTCCGGCGACCACGCCGGGGCGCCGTTGATGCCCTTCTTGTGCGCCTCCACCAACTGGCGGGCGCCCGTGGTGAGATCCTGCACGTAGACCTGCGAATTGCCACTCTCGAAGGAAACGTAGGCGATCTTCTTGCCGTCCGGCGACCACGCCGGCGACATCAGCGGCTCGTGCGAGCGTGCCACCACCTGCGGGTTGTAGCCGTCCGAATCGGCCACCACCAGCGAGTAGGTGGTGTTGTCGCCCAGGCCCACCCGGGTGATGTAGGCGATGCGGGTCCAGAATGCACCACGCACGCCGGTGATCTTCTGGTAGATCGCATCGGCGATCTGGTGCGCCACGCCGCGCAGGTCGCCGGCCGGCGCCGTGAAATAGGCCGCCAGCAGGTTCTGCTGCTTGTTCACGTCCCACAGCTCGTAGCTGACCTTCAGCATGCCGTTGCCGGCATCGCTGATGCTGCCCACCGTGATGTAGTCCTGCTTGAGCAGGCGCCAGGTGCCGAAGTTGATATCCGCGCCCTTGGACGGGAGCTCCACGATGTCGCTCTTGGCCAGCGCCCGGAACTTGCCGCAGCGGTTGAGATCGTTGCGGATCACGTCGGCCACGTCGGTGGGCAACGGCGCCAGTCCGGGCTGGGCGAACGGCACCACGGCGATCGGCGTGGCGGTTTTCACGCCACCGACGACCTGGATGTCCAGCCCGGAGGATTGCGCGGCCGCCGGACCGGCGAACAACGCCGCCACCAGCAGGAGGATGAGGGCGTACAGCGAGGTCGGTTTGCGCATGAGGCTCGTCATTGCGGCGTGAAGGTGATGGTCAGTTTGCGCTGGAAAACGCTCTCGAAACCTTTGTACGGCAAGGTCCTGGTGCGCAGGACCGCGTTTTCCACCGAGCGCCGGCCCGCATCGTCGTAGGGGCAACTGGGATCGACCGTGGCGCTCATCACGTCACCGCCGGGCAGCTGCACGATGTGGACCTTGCACGGAACGTTCGGCATGTTATCCGGCCTTAACCAATTCGGCGTGACCGCATTCTGAATGGCTGCGGCGTACGCATCGGCAAGGTTGGTGTTCTTCGCGTTGTTGCCGGTCTGCCGCTGCGCGGCGTTGGGCAGGTCGGGCAGGCCGTCGTTCTGCGCGTTCTTCAGTTCGGCCAACTGCTGCCTGGCCTGCCTGGCCCGGCTGTCCATTTTCCTGGTCTGCGCCGCGGCCGCATCCATCTGGGCGAGCATCTCGTCGACCTTCTTCAGCTCCTCCTGCTTTTTCTTTTGCGCGGCCTGCGCGTCCAGCTCGGCCTGGCGCTGGCGCTGCTTCTCCTCCTGCACCCGCTTCTCCTCGGCCTGCTGCAACCCCTGTTCGACCACGCGCTCCTGATCCTTCACGTCGGGATGCTTGGGCGGCGGCGGCAACGGCGCGATCTTGGGCTGCGTCACGGGCGGCGGCGGTGGCGGCGGCACCGAGGGCGGCGGCGGCACGGTGTGCGGGACCGGCTTGACCTTCGCCGCTTTCGGCGGCGGGCTGCCGGTCGGACCAATCAAGGTGGCCTGGATTACCGGCCCCTGCAGTTCGAGCGGCCGCGAACAGGTGATCGGGTTCATCCACGCCGGCAGATGCAGCGCGTTGAAGAAGCTTTCATAGCTGGAGCACGGCAGCACCGCGAGAAACAGGAACGCGAGGATGCCGAGATGCAACAGTGCGGACAGCACCACCGCACGCGGGATGCCCTTACGGTCGTCCATGGGCACCCTGACCCTGGCTGGAACCGTCGCCGGGCGTGCTCATCAGGCCGACCTTGTCCACGCCAGCCTGCTGCAGGTCGGCCAGCACCTTGTAGACGCCGCCGTAGTTGCCGCTGGTGTCGCCAGCCACCAGCACGCTGAGCTGCTGGTTGGCATCCAGGAATGCCTTGACCTTGGTCTGCAGCCCCGCCTCGTCCACCGGCTGCGGCTTGCCGTTGCCCATGATCAGGGAGAGCGAGCCATCCTTCGCCACCTGCACGATCAGGTTGTCCTTCTTGGCCTGCAGGGCCTTGGCGTTCGCCTGCGGCAGGTTCACGTTCACGTTGGAGTTCAGCATGGGCGTGGTCACCATGAAGATGATCAGCAGCACCAGCATCACGTCGATGTAGGGAACGACGTTGATCTCGGATTTCAGCTTGTAGCGCTTGGGGCGCTTCGCGTTGCGCATGGCAGGGCTCCGGTCAGGCTGCGTCGTCGGCCTGGACCTGCCGCTGCAGCACGGAGGAGAACTCCTCCTGGAACACGTCGTAGCGCGAGGCGATGCGCTCCACCTTGGTGGCGTAGCGGTTGTAGGCCCACTGTGCGGGGATCGCGGCGAACAGGCCCATCGCGGTGGCGATCAACGCCTCGGAGATGTGCGGTGCGACCACGGCGATGGTGACGTTCTTCATGTCACCCAGGCCCTGGAACGCTCCCATGATGCCCCACACCGTGCCGAACAGACCCACGTAGGGGCTGATCGAGCCGACGTTGGCCAGGAACTCCAGGCTGCGCTCCAGCGCACCGATCTCGCGGGTGCTGGCCACCTGCATCGCGCGCTCGGCGCCCTCGATCACCCCGCGCGTGTCGTGCGTCTTGCGCTGGCGCTGGCGGGCGAATTCGCGGAAACCCGATTCGAAAATGGTTTCCAGGCCGCCCTCGGCGCCGCGATGGCTCACCTCGCGGAACAACTGCGCCAGGTCGCCGCCGGACCAGAAGCGCTCCTCGAAGCCTTCCGCGTTCTCCAGCGCCGCCTTGGTCTGACCGTACTTGCGGATGATGATGACCCACGACATGAAGGAGAACACCAGCAGGATCAGCAGCACGCCTATCACCGGCCAGCTGGCGTTGGCGATCAGTTCGAATACATTGAGTCCGCCGTTCATTGGCTTGGGGCACTCCGCGTCGGCAAGGGGGTCAGGGGGTGGATTCGGCGAACAGATCGGCGGGCATCGGCACGGGACGCATGCGCCGGACGTCCACGCAGGCCACGCGCACGCTGGCGCGAACCAGGCAGGTGCCATCGACACGATCTATCGTCTGACCGAACAGGATACTGGCAGCGCGCCGTTCCTTGACGGCCACGCTGATCGACAATTCATCGTCCAGCAGGGCAGCGCGCAGGAAATCCAGCTGCATCTCGCGCACCAGGAAGGCCAGCCCGGTGCTCTCCTTGTAGGCCATCTGGTTCACGCCCAGCGCCCGCAGCCACTCGCTGCGGGCGCGCTCCAGAAACCGCAGGTAGCTGGCGTGATAGACCACGCCACCGGCGTCGGTGTCCTCCCAGTACACCCGCACCGGCCAGCGGAAGGGTTCGCGCTCAGCCATCGAGGGCGTCCCCCGCAAACAGGTCGACCGCCTGCGGCTGGCGTGGCGGCGGGTTGAGGCCAAGGTGGCGCCAGGCGCGCGCGCTGGCCATGCGGCCGCGCGCGGTGCGCACCAGGTAACCCTGCTGGATCAGGTAGGGCTCGACCACGTCTTCCAGCGTGCCGCGGTCCTCGCTGAGCGCCGCGGCCAGCGACTCCACGCCCACCGGCCCGCCGTCGAAGCTCTCGATGATGGTGCCGAGCATGCGGCGATCCAGTTCGTCGAGGCCGTCGGGGTCGATCTTCAGCATGTCCAGCGCGGCCTGCGCCGCGGCCAGGTCGATCCGGCCTCCGGCGCGCACTTCGGCGTAGTCGCGCACGCGGCGCAGCAGGCGATTGGCGATGCGCGGCGTACCGCGCGAGCGGCGGGCGATTTCCTGCGCGCCGTCGATCTCACAGGCGATGCCCAGGATCTTCGCCGCGCGGCGCACGATCGCGGTGAGCTCGTCGACGGTGTAGAACTCCAGCCGCTGCACGATGCCGAAGCGGTCGCGCAGCGGCGCGGTGAGCATGCCCGCGCGGGTG
>JAJZGE010000120.1 GCA_021798675.1 Pseudomonadota bacterium
GGAGGAGCAGGCGCTCTCGCGCGACTACCTCGAAGAGGCCAACCTTGCCTCGGCCAAGAAACTGGTGATGTCGCATCTGCGCTTCGTGGTGCACGTGGCGCGCGGCTACAACGGCTACGGCCTGCAGCTGGCCGACCTGATCCAGGAAGGCAACATCGGGCTGATGAAGGCGGTCAAGCGCTTCGACCCGGATCAGGGCGTGCGGCTGGTCAGTTTTGCGGTGCACTGGATCCGCGCCGAGATGCACGAGTTCATCCTGAAAAACTGGCGCATCGTGAAGGTTGCCACCACCAAGGCGCAGCGCAAGCTGTTCTTCAACCTGCGCAAGAGCAAGAAGCGCCTGGGCTGGATGAATGCCGAGGAGGTACGCGTGGTGGCGAAGGATCTGGGCGTGCCCGAGGCCACCGTGCGCGAGATGGAATCACGGCTGTCCGGCCGCGACATCGGCTTCGAGGCGCCGGCTGACGCCGACGACGACGCGAAGCCGGCGCCGGCGGCGTTCCTGATCGACGACGGCGCCGATCCCTACGAGAACGTGTCCGACGCCGACGCTGCCGACAACCAGCTGTCGACCCTGTCCAGCGCGCTGGAGAAGCTGGACGAGCGCTCGCGCAAGATTATCCAGCGCCGCTGGCTGGACGACGACAAGGCCACGCTGCAGGATCTGGCCGACGAGTACGGCGTGTCCGCCGAGCGCATTCGCCAGGTCGAGGCGAACGCCATGAAGAAGATGCGCGGGTTGTTCGCCGCCGCCGCCTGAGCTCCGCGCCCCGCATGCACCACCGCAACGGCCCCGCGAGGGGCCGTTTGCATGTTTGGCTACCCGGCTACCCGGGCGAGCGAGCGCGGTCGCCGCGGATCACTGGCGGCTGACGGCCGCGGGGCGCTCCAGCGCCATGCCCTTGAGCACGTTCAGCGCCTGCGCCAGCGCGTAGTCGCGGGTCGCCAGCTGGCCGTCGGCGGCGGCGCCGTCGTTGCTGCTGGCGGTGCCGGCCTTGGCGTTTTCGTTGGCCAGATGGTGCGGCAGATCCGCTTCGGAGTTGATCAGCGCGGGCGTGCTGTCGCCTTTTTGCACCGTCAGGTCAGCCAGCGCGATGTCCGGCTGGATGCCTTCGGCCTGGATCGAGGTGCCGTTGGGGGTGTAGTAGCGCGCGGTGGTGATCTTCACCGCGTGGTCGGCATCCAGTGGCAGCACGGTCTGCACCACGCCCTTGCCGAACGTGCGCTGGCCCATGGTCAACGCACGGTGGTTGTCCTTCAGCGCGCCGGAGACGATCTCGGCGGCCGAGGCGGTGCCGTTGTTGGTCAGCACGATCATCGGCGCGCCGTTGAGCTGGTCGCCCGGATGCGCGCTGAAGCTCAGGTTGGCGTCCTGCAGACGGCCGCGCGTGGTGACGATGATGCCGGAGTTGAGGAAGTCATCGCTCACCGACACCGCTGCCGTGAGCAGGCCGCCGGGGTTGTTGCGCAGATCCAGCACGGCGCCCTTCTGCGGTCCGTCCCTGGCGATCAGCGCGCCGAGCTTTTTCTGCAGATCGCCGGCAGTGTCGTCCTGGAACTGGCTGATGCGGATATAGGCGTAACCCGGCTCCAGCTCGCGCACCCGCACGCTGCTGACGGTGATGTTCTGCCGCACCAGGTGCAGGTTGATCAGCTTGCTGCTTTTCGCGTGCACGATGGTCAGCTCGATCTTGCTGCCCGGCTTGCCGCGCAGCTGCTGGTACATGCTGTCGACATTCTGCGGATCGACCAGCGTGCCGTTGATCTTGACGATGCTGTCGCCCGGCTTGATCCCGGCGCGCGACGCCGGGGTGTCATCGATCGGCGAGACGATACGCAGGCCGCCGTCCACCTGCAGCACCTCGATGCCGAGGCCACTGTACTGGCCGGTGGTGTCCTCGTTGAGCTGCGCCAGGCCCTTCTTGTCGAGGTATTCGCTGTGCGGGTCGAGTTCGCTCAGCATGCCGGTGATCGCCGCTTTCATCAGCGTCTTGTTGTTGACCTTCTCCACGTAGGCCTGGCGCACCACTTCGTAGACGCGGCTGAAGTTGCGGATATCGTCCAGGTCCACCGGGTCCGCGCCGCTGCTGGCATGCGCCGGCGCACTGCTGCCGCCGGTCGCCGGCAGATCGACCGGCGGCGCGGCCACGCGCGCCGGCGCGGACTGCGCGTGCGCGAACGGCATCGTCAGCAGCAGCGGGGCGGCCAACAGCAGCAGGGTCGGGCCACGGAAGGGAGAACGCATGGGGATCACTCCGTGCAACGGTCAGGCGCTGCGCAGCAACGCAAGGCAAAGGGAAGGGGCAGGCACTGGGACAACCGGACGATGAGCTAATTCAATGGCAGGACCCGACAGGCTGCTAGCCTGCGATGCCCGCGCGGTGGCGTCAACGGCGCTGGCTCAGCCAGCTGCGCGGATCGACCGGCTGGCCATTCTTGCGCAGCTCGAAATACACACCGGTATTGATCCCGGTGGGTGGGCTGGCGGTGCCGATCGCGGTGCCGGCCTCGACCTGGTCGCCGACGCCGTGCAGCAGGGTTTCGTTGTTGCCGTACATGCTCATCCAGCCGTTGCCGTGGTTGAGGATCAGCAGCATGCCGTAGCCGCGAAGATAGCCGGCGTAGATCACCCGGCCGCGTGCCACCGCGTGCACCGCGCTGCCGCCGCTGGCCTTGATCAGCACGCCGTTGCCGTAGCTGTGGACTACGCCGCTGGCCGGCCACGGCAGATTGCCTCGGATATTGGCGGCGGCGCTGCCGACCTCGATCGGCGGCTGCGGCCGGCCGGGATGCCTCTTTGCCGCCGAAGCGCGTGCCTGCGCCTCGCGCGCCGCCGCGTCGATCGCCTGCTGCAGACGATCGACCAGCTGGTTGAGCGACTGCGCGTTCTGTTTCAGCGCGGCCAGCCGTTGCGCCTGATCCTGGTATTGCGCATCGGTGGCGGCGGCCAGCTTCTGCTGCGCGGCGCGCTGCTGCGCCAGCACGTGCGCCTGCGCCTCGCGCTGGGCGCGGGTGGCCTGCAGCGCCTGCTGCTCGGCGGTGATCGAGCTTTCCAGCTGCTGCAGTCGGGCCAGGTCGCCCATCAGCTGCTGCACGCGGCGCAGGCGATCCTGCTGGAAGTATTTCGAGTAGACCAGCGCGCGCGCGATGCGCGCCACGTCCTCATCGCCCAGCAGCAGGCGCAGGTCCGAGCCGTGGCCCAGCGCGTAGGTGGCGCGCAGCAGGTCGGCGATCGCCGCCTGCTGACGGTCGAGGTTCTGTTTCAGACTGCTGCGTTGCTGCTGCAGCTGGTCGAGCTGCTGCTGCTTGGCCGCCAGATCGAGCTCGGTCTGATGCAGCGCCTGCGCCGCCGCGGCCAGCGCGATGGCCTGACGGGCCAGCGCGGCATTGACGCTGTCGCGCCGCGCGGCGGTGTCGGCCTGCTGTCTGGCCAGCGCCGCCATCTTGCTGCGCACCTCGGCCAGCTTCTGCCGGGCCGCCGCCTGTTCGCTGGCGCTTTTGCCGTCCTGAGCGGCGTGCAGCGGCGGTGCAAGGCAGGCACAGCCCGCGAGGAGGGCCGCCAGCAGGTAGCGGGGCGGGCGGCGGGCGAGGCTGGCGGAATCGGGCATCGGCCGATTATCACCGAGCCGGGCAGAGGTAGCGAGCCGCCGCTGCCGGTCAGCGCGCCGGGCACGGCGCGGCGCACGTATCGCCATATAGCCGTCCAAATGTTTTGACGCGCCGCACCAAGTGTGCTTTAGTCGACGCTCACCCTTCGTGCAGCGACGGCGCCCATGGCACCGACGATCCGGCACGCTCGGCCTTTTCATCCGCCGGGAGGCACCATGGCGCAGCCAGTCACCAGCACGTTGTACGACCCCGCTTTTGAACACGACAGCTGCGGCTTCGGCCTGGTCGCGCAGATCGACGGCCGCGCCAGCGCCGCGCTGGTCGACACCGCGTTTTCGGCGCTGGCGAAACTCTCGCATCGCGGCGCGGTGAATGCCGACGGCATCAGCGGCGACGGCTGCGGCGTGCTGATCCATCACCCCGGCGCGTGGTTGCGCGCGCTGGCCGCCGAGGCCGGCATCGCGCCGGCGGCACGTTTCGCCGCCGGGCTGGTGTTTCTCGATCCGGCCGGCGGCGACGCTGCGGTCGCGGTGCTGGAACGCGAACTGGCCGCGGCCGGCCTGCCCGTGGCCGGCTGGCGCGAGGTGGCGGTGGAGCGCGTGGCCTGCGGCCCGATTGCGGCGGCGTCCTGCCCGCGCGTGCGCCAGGTGTTCGTCGATGCACCCGCAGGCATGCACGAGGACGCGTTCGAGCGCGCGCTGTTCCGTGCGCGCCGGCGGGCCGAAACCGCGCTGGTGGCCGATGCGCAGTTCTACGTGGTGACGCTGTCGGCGCAGGTGATCGGCTACAAGGCGATGGCCGCGCCGGGCCGGCTGCGCGACGTTTACGCGGACCTGCGCCACCCTGCGCTGGTCAGCGACGCGGTGGTGTTCCATCAGCGCTTCTCCACCAACACCACGCCGCAGTGGCGGCTGGCGCAGCCGTTCCGCCTGCTGGCGCACAACGGCGAGATCAACACCATCCGCGCCAACCGGCGCTGGATGCAGTCGCGCGAATCGATCCTGCGCTCGCCGCTGCTGGACCTGTCGGACATCGGCCCGCTGGTGCGCCAGACCGGCTCGGACTCGGAAAGCCTCGACAATGCGCTGGAGGTGCTGCTGGCTGGCGGCCTCGATCTGTTGGCCGCGATGCGCGTGCTGGTGCCGCCGGCGTTCGCCGCGCGCGAGGGCATCGACGAGGATCTGGCCGCGTTCTACGAGTACTACGCGCTGCACAGCGAGCCGTGGGATGGCCCCGCCGGCCTGGTGATGTGCGACGGCCGCTACGCCGCCTGCACGCTGGACCGCAACGGCCTGCGTCCGGCGCGCTGGGCGCTGTCGGACGACAACCATCTGATCGTCGCCTCCGAGGCGGGGCTGTGGGACGTGCCCTCGGCGCACGTGGTGGCCAAGGGCCGGCTGGCGCCGGGCGAGATGATCGCGGTCGACTTCGCCCGGCATCGCCTGCTGCGCGATGCCGACATCGACGACATCAATCGCAGGCGCGCGCCGTTCCGCGACTGGCTGCGCGCCGGCGTCAGCTATCTGGAATCGGACCTGATCGATCCCACGCTGGCGGCCGAGCCGCTGGCGGCCGACGAACTGCACCGCTACCAGAAGCTCTACGGGCTGACCCGCGAGGAACGCGAGTCGGTGCTCAAGGCGCTGGCCGATCTCGAGATGGAGGCGACCGGCTCGATGGGCGACGACACCCCGATCGCGGCGATGTCGCGCCAGGTGCGGCCGCTGTTCGACCGCTTCCGCCAGGCCTTCGCCCAGGTCACCAATCCGCCGATCGATCCGCTGCGCGAAAAGCTGGTGATGTCGCTGGTGACGCAGATCGGCCCGGAAGGCAATGTACTGGAGCTGAAGGCGGAGAACGCGAAGCAGACCCTGATCAACTCGCCGATCCTGTCGCAGCGCAAGTTGCGCCAGCTGCTGGCGCTGCCGCAGTACCTCGACACGCCGCGCTTCGACCTGATGCATTCCCACGACGAGGGGCTGGAGGCTGCGTTGCAGCGCCTGTGCCGCGACGTTGCGCAATCGGTGCGCGACGGCCACGCGCTGGTGTTCCTGAGCGACCGCTACCCGCAGCGCGACGTGCTGCCGATGCACGCGCTGCTGGCCGTCGGCGCGGTGCATGCGCACCTGATCGACACGGGCCTGCGCTGCCAGTGCAACATCATCGTGGAGACCGCCACGCCGCGCGACCCGCACCAGTTCGCGTGCCTGATCGGCTTCGGCGCCACCGCGATCTATCCGTGGCTGGCCTACCAGAGCCTGTTCGAGCTGGGCCGCGAGGGCCACATCGCCAGCGACCGCGCCGAGGTGGGCCGCAGCTACCGGCGCGGCATCCGCAAGGGCCTGCTGAAGATCCTGTCGAAGATGGGCATCTCCACCGTGGCCGGCTACCGCGGCGCGCAGCTGTTCGAGATCGTGGGCCTGTCGAAGGAAGTGGTGGAGCTGTGCTTTCCCGGCACGCCCTCGCGCATCGGTGGCGCCGGCTTCGCGGACCTCGAATACGACCAGCGCCTGCTCGCCGCCGAGGCATGGGACGAGGCGCTGCCGCTGCGCGCCGGCGGCCTGTACAAGGTCATGCACGGCGGCGAGTACCACATGTACAACCCGGACGTGATCGGCACGCTGCAGACCGCCGTGCGCACCGGCGATCCGCGCGACTACCGCGCCT
>JAJZGE010000121.1 GCA_021798675.1 Pseudomonadota bacterium
CCACCGTGGGCCAGTTGGACGAGCGCTCGTTGTTCTACCTGCGCTCGCGCGGCATTCCGCTGGCCGAGGCGCGCGCCCTGCTTACCGCCGCGTTCTGTCGCGCGGTGCTGGACGACCTGCCGGCCACGGCGCTCCGCGAGCACCTGGCCGGCTTGCTCGCGCTCGATTTGCCTGCATGATGTTGCGTCCCCGTCATCCGGACGAATGCCGGGATCCAGCACCTGCGGCCGTTGAGCGCGAAGAGACTGGATTCCCGCATGCGCAGGAATGACGGGGAAAGTCTGCACCCGCGGGTTTGGAAAAACGGATCACTTTGACGATGAGCACGCAAGCTACCTTCGACATCCAGCGCATCCGCGCGGATTTCCCACTGCTCGCGCGCACGGTGCACGGCAAGCCGCTGGTGTATTTCGACAATGCGAACACCAGCCAGAAACCGCAGGCGGTGATCGAGGCGGTGGATCGCCATTACCGCGAGCACAACGCCAACGTGTCGCGTGCCGTGCACCTGCTGGGCGAGGAAGCCACCGCAAGCTACGAGGGTGCGCGCGACGCGCTGGCCCGGTTCATCCATGCGCCGTCGCGCAACGAGGTGGTGCTCACCTCCGGCACCACGCAGGCGGCCAATCTGGTGGCCTACAGCTTCGCGCTGCCGCGGCTCAGGGCCGGCGACGCCATCCTCACCACCACGATGGAGCACCACGCCAACATCGTGCCATGGCAGCTGGTGGCGGCCCGTGCCGGTGCCACCGTGAAGGCGGCGCCGATCGACGAGCGCGGCGAGCTGATCGTGGAGAAGTTCGTCGAGCTGCTCACGCCCGAAGTGAAGCTGGCCTGCGTCACCCACGTCTCCAACGTGCTGGGCACGGTCAATCCGATCCGCGAGCTGGCCAGGGCGTGCCGCGAGCGCGGCATCCCGCTGTTCGTCGACGGTTCGCAGGCGATGCCGCATCGCCCGGTGGACGTACGCGCGCTGGGCTGCGATTTCTACGCGCTCACCGGGCACAAGATGCTGGCGCCCACCGGCACCGGTGCGCTGTGGGCGAAGAAGGAGCACCTCGACGCGATGCCGCCGTTCTTCGGCGGCGGCGAGATGATCCGCGAGGTGAGGTTCTCCGGCACCACGTTTGCCGAGCCGCCGCACCGCTTCGAAGCGGGCACGCCGAACATCGCCGGGTTCGCCGGCGTCGGCGCCGCGATCGCGTATGTCGAAGCGTTGGGCTTCGACGCGCTGCGCGCGCACGAGCACGCCCTGCTCGACCATGCCACCGCGCAACTGCGCGAGATCCCTGGCCTGCGCATCTTCGGCGAGGCAGGCGACAAGGAGCCGGTGATCTCCTTCCTGGTCGAAGGGGCGCAAGCCACCGACCTGGCCACCCTGCTGGACCTGGAGGGTGTGGCGGTGCGCTCCGGCCACCACTGCGCGCATCCATTGATGCAGTTCTACGGGGTGCCGGCCACGCTGCGTGCCTCGCTGGCGTTCTACAACACGCACGAGGAGGTCGACGCCTTCGCGGCGGCCCTGCTCAAGGTGCGTCGACTGCTGCGCTGAAAGGATTCCGATGCTCGCCTTCCTTCCCGCCCTGATCCGCGTGCCGCTGGTGGTGTTGCTGCTGGTGCTCAACGTGCTGGTCCACGTGCTGCCGCTGTTCGCACTCACCCTGTTGAAGCTGCTGGTGCCGCTGCCGGCATGGCGGCGCCGCTGCTCGCGCCTGCTGGTGGCGATCGCGGAGAGCTGGATCGGCGTCAACAACGCGCTTTTCGAGCTGTTCACGCGCATCCGCTGGGAGGTCGAGGGGCTGGACGGCCTGCGCCGCGACGCCAACTACCTGGTGCTGGCCAACCACCAGAGCTGGGTGGACATCCCGGTGCTGCAGAAGCTGCTGAACCGGCGCATCCCCTTCCTGCGCTTCTTCCTGAAGAGCCAGCTGATCTGGGTTCCGCTGCTGGGGCCGGCATGGTGGGCGCTGGATTTCCCCTTCATGAAGCGCTACTCGCGGGAAACCCTGGCGAAGCATCCCGAGCTGCAGGGCAAGGACCGGGAAGCCACGCGCCGCGCTTGCACGAAGTTCCGCCAGATGCCGGTGTCGGTGATGAACTTCGTGGAAGGCACGCGCTTCACGCCGGCCAAGCACGATGCGCAGGACTCGCCATACCGGCACCTGCTGAAGCCGCGGGCCGGCGGCGTGGCCTTCGTGCTGGATGCGATGGGCGAGGGGCTGGACGTCATCCTCGAAGTGGCCATCGCCTATCCCGGCGGCCCGTGCAGCATGCTCGACCTGGTCGCCGGGCGGCTGCGCGAGGTGCGGGTGAGCCTGCGCCAGCGGGCCATCGAAGCGGGACTGCGCGGGGATTACGAGCGCGACGAGGCGTTCCGCCAGCGGTTCCAGGCATGGGTCAACGAACTCTGGCAGGAACAGGACGTGCAGATGACGCGCCTGCTGCAGGCTCCGGTCGGCGGGCCGGCTGGCGTCTGAATACCGCATGAGGCGGAAAACGCGCCCCGTTCGCTGTCGCATGGTAGCGCGGTAAGCTATGCGGCGGAGCCGGGGTGGGGCATTTGGACGATGACGAGGTAGTGATGACGCAGCAGCGTGGCCAGGGCGTGGATGGGAGGCTCGGCACGGGCGTGCTGCAGGCCATTGCGCGCATGTCGTCCACGCGGGCGAACTACTGGGTCAGCCACGTCACCGATTTCCTCGTCGGCTTTGTGCTGCTGGGCGCGTCGTTCTGGCTGGATCACAGCCAGCCGCTGCTGTCGGCGCTGGTTTTCCTGCTGGGCCTGTTCATCTTCAGCTTCATCGAATACGCCTTCCATCGCTGGCTGTTCCACGGCGCGGTGCCGCTGTTCGAGCGTGGCCACACCATCCATCACGAGCAGCCGCTGGGCTACGACTCGTTGCCGTTCTTCTTCCCGCCCGCGGTGGTGATGCTGCTTGCCGCAGCCCTGGCGCTCGCGATGCCTGCCGCGCTGGCGCTGCTGCTTTCCGGCGCGATCGCGCTGGGTTACGCGCTGTACGGCTTCAGCCATCTCGTCATCCATCGCCGTGGCCGCTTCAACCATCCGCTGGCGCGCAAGTGGGCCGCGGTGCACCACGTGCACCACCACCATCCCGACAAGAACTACGGCGTGACCTCGCCGCTGTGGGATTTCCTGCTGGGCACCTGGTACGTGTCCAAGAGCAAGGTGCGGGCCAGGTGATCCTGGGCTGACCTCTGCGGTCGTCCCCGGTCGCGAATAGGCACGGCGTGCGCACTTTGCAGCCGACGGCTCAACCCAGCGGCAGACCGCGCAGCTCCACGCCATCGGCGTCCACGCGCAGCACCGAGCCCTGTTCGTACCAGTCGCCGACCACGATCCGTTCGGCGGGTGCGCCGTCAAGCGCGAAGCGGTGGATCGCGGGGCGATGGGTGTGGCCGTGGATCAGCCGGGTCACGCCGGCCTTGCGCATGGCGTCGGCGACGGCACCCGCGTCCACGTCCATGATCGTTTCCATGGCGCTGCCGGTATGCGCGCGGCTTTCCGCGCGCGACTTGGCGGCGAAGGCGCGGCGGGCTTCCAGCGGCATGGCGAGGATCTGCGCCTTCCATTCCGGCGTGCGCACCTGCCTGCGCACGGTCTGGTAGGCCACGTCGCCGGTGCACAGGACGTCACCGTGCATCAGCAGGGTGGGGCGGCCATGCAGCGTGTGCACCGTGCCGTCCTCCAGCAGCTCGAAACCGGCCTGCCGCGCGAAGTCCTCGCCCAGCAGGAAGTCGCGGTTGCCGGCCATGAAGTACACCGGCACGCCGGCTTCGCGCACGGCGCGGGTGGCGCGCGCGATGCGTTGCGGCAGCTCCGCGTCGTCGTCGTCGCCGACCCACGCCTCGACCAGGTCGCCGAGGATGTACAGCGCGTCAGCGCCGCGCACCTCTGTGCTGGCGAGGTAGCGTTCGAACAACTGGGTGATCCGCGGCCGGCTGTCGTCGAGGTGCAGGTCGGCGATGAACAGGCTGGCCATCGCGTCACTTCGCCTTGGCGTGCGGAGCCGTGCTGGATGGCGCGGCGGGGGCGGTTTCGCCGATCACCTGCGCGCTTTCGATCACCACCAGCGGGTTGGGCACGTCGGCGGCAAACGGACCGATGCCACGGGTCGGCAGTGCGGCGATCTTGTCCACCACGTCCATGCCCTTGACGACCTTGCCGAACACTGCGTAGCCCCAGGTGAGGCCGCTCTGGTTGCCCACGAAATCCAGCCGGCGGTTGTCGACGAGGTTGATGAAGAACTGCGAGGTACCGGAGTTGGGGTCGGCGCCGCGTGCCACCGCGATGGTGCCGCGCAGGTTGGAAAGCCCGTTGTCTGCCTCGTTGGCGATCGCGGGGCGCGTGCGCTTGGCTTGCAGGTCGCGCGTATACAGGCCGCCCTGCACCAGGTAGCCACGGATGGCGCGATGGAACACCGTGCCGGCGTAGAACCCGCTGCGCACGTACTGCAGGAAGTTGGCCACGCTCTTCGGCGCCTTGTCCGGATACAGCTCCAGCGTGATGTCGCCCTGCGTGGTGTGCAGCACCACTTCGGGATCGGCGGCGTTCGCCGGCTGGGCGCCCTGGGCCCGAAGTGCGGGTGCGATCAGGGCAGCGGTGAGCAGCAGCAGGGCGAGCTTGGGCTTGGACATGGAGGCAGGCCGGTTGAGATATCCGCCCATGATACGCGGCCACGCCGGCGGGTGTGCCCATGGAAGTTCAGCATGCGTTCCTGCATGGCTGGCCGCCGATGGCACAAAGATGGGGCGGGGGAAGCTCGCTGCTACCGTTCGGATCACGGTGATTGCGGACGAACCGGACCGGCCCCATGGTCGCGGGCATCAGGTGGTGGATAGCTCCAGCTCCAGCCCCAGTTCCGCCATGGGCGCCTGCTCCTGGTGCAGGTCGGCCTCGCTGAGCGGGTGCTGCTCCAGCCATGCGGCGGGCATGCTCAGGCGCAGGCGCTGGCGCGTGGCCAGCAGTTTCATCGGCGGCAGCGACTCGGCACGGCGGCCACGACGGAACAGCACCGCGAGGCGCAGCAGTGCCGTGGTGTGGCGGGCGAGTTGGCGATAGCGCTGCGGCAGCGAGGCGATCGCTGCCTTGTCCGGCTTGCGCCGGTGCATCTCGACCACCGCCGCGAGCAGTTGCTGCTCCTGCCGCGAGAATCCGGCGAGGTCGGCGTGACGCAGGATGTAGGCGCCGTGGTGGTGGTGCTGGCTGTGGGCGATGGCGAGGCCGATCTCGTGCACGCGCGCGGCCCACGACAGCCATTCGCGCGCCTCGCCGTCCAGCTTCCACGCCTTCGCGGCCTGGTCGAACAGCTGCAGCGCGGTGGATTCCACGCGCCGTGCCTGGGCGCGGTCGACGCCGTAGCGGCTGGCCAGCGCGTCGATGCTGCCGGTGCGCGGGTCGCTGCCGGCGACGCGGCCGAGCAGGTCCCACATCAGGCCCTCGCGCATCGAGCTTTCGCATACGCGCATGCGTGCGATGCCCAGCGCCTCGAACGCGGCTTCGAAGATCACCACGGCGCCGGGGAGCACCGGCGCGCGTTCCTCCGCCAGGCCGGGCAGCTTCAGCGCGGCGATGCTGCCTTGCGCGAGGATCGCGTCGCGCAGCCCGGCCAGCGCCGCGGGCGTGATGCCGTCATCGCTGAGCTTCATCGCCTGCGCCACCGCGCCGATCGCCTTGGCGCTGCCGGACGAGCCGTAGGCCTCCTGCCAGCCGGATTCGCGGTAGTCCTCGGCGAACTGCTGCAGCAGCACGCCGATCTCGCCGCGCGCGCGCTGCCAGCGCTTGCGGTTGAGCTTGCCGCCGGGGAAGAAGCGCAGCGTGGAAGCGATGCAGCCGGCCTGCACGCTCTCGGTGTGCAGCGGCGCCAGGCCGCGCCCGATGATGAATTCGGTGCTGCCGCCACCCACGTCCATCACCAGCCGCGGCTCGCGCGAAGCGGGCAGGCCATGCGCGGCGCCGAGGAAGATCAGTCGCCCCTCCTCGCGGCCGGACACCACCTCGATGGGATGGCCCAGCGCGGCTTCTGCGGCGGCGAGGAAGGTCTGCGGCGCAGCCAGCCGGCGCACCGCATTGGTCGCCACCGCGCGCACGCGCTGCGAGGGCAGGCCGGCGATGCGCTGGCCGAAGCGGGCGAGGCAATCCATGGCGCGTGCGCGGCGGTCGGCGTCCAGCGAGCCGTCGCTGCGCAGGCCGGCGGCCATGCGCACGCTGTCGCGCAGGCGGTCGATCACCCGCGGCTCGCCGTGCTC
>JAJZGE010000122.1 GCA_021798675.1 Pseudomonadota bacterium
AGCGCGTCCAGCAAGGCCTCGAATTCATCGTCGCCGATCGCGCTGGCCGAAGCCGGCGTCGCGCTGATGACCGGAGCCGCCTCGGTGAGACCCGGCGCACCGTTACCGTACAGATTGTCGAGCAGCGCCTCGAATTCGCTGTCGTCGATCACGGCGCCATCGGACGCTGTGGCCGGCGGCGGCGCTGGCGAGCCTGCCGCAACCGGCAGCAGGCGCTGCAGCAGTGCGGTTGGCGGTACCGCCAGCGGGGCATCGGCGCCCAGCGCAGTCATCATCCCGTTGAGCAGATCGAGCGCCTCGAGCAACGCATCCATGTGCGCCGCGCCCAGCACCACGGTGCCGTTGCGCGCCTCGTTGAGCAGATCCTCGGCGTGATGGCACAGCAGCACCATCGGCTCGATCGCCATGAAGCCGGCGCCGCCCTTGACCGTGTGGAACGCGCGGAATACCGCATTCAGCAGCTCGCTGTCGTCCGGCGCTGCCTCCAGCCCGACCAGCTGCTCGCCCAGGCGCTCGATCAGCTCGCCAGCCTCGATCAGGAAGTCCTGGCGCAGCTCGCTGTCGAACTCCGCATTCACCGCGCCAGAGCCTGTTTATGCTCCCCAAGCGCCCCGCGCCGGGAGCTGTTTGCGCGCAGGCCAAGGAAGAACGAAGGAGTGGACGTCCGTCCACGACTGAGTGATGACGCCGACATGCGGGCAAACAGACCCGGCCCTTCGGGTTGCCATCGAGTGGCCGCCACGCGGCGGCGCGCGGCTTGACCTGACGGCCAGTCAGGCGCTGCACCACGCACTACCACCTGGCGGCCACTCAATGACAACGCGGGGTGCTTGGGGACCATGAGCAGGCTCTCCTCAAAACCCGAATTCGCTGAGCAGGCGGTCAGCGTCGTCCTGGCTCGACACCTTGACCACGCTGGCCGGCGCTTCGACGCCCGCCAGTGCGCCGGTGAGACGCACCAGTTCCAGCAGTGACGACTCCACCGTGCCGATGAAGCTGGCGACCTTCTTGATCCGTTGTCCGCTCAGGTCCTGCCACGACTGTGCCAGTACCATGTCGGCCATACCGCTGTTGCAGCTTTGCGCAAACTCGCCGGCCTCGCGTGCCAGCACGACGACAGTATCGCCACCGTCGTTCCCGGCCAGCACTTCGCCGGCGTGGCGCGCCAGCGACTCGGCCTGCGGCCGCATGCGTTCGGCGAAGTCCAGGCTGCGATGGGCCGCCAGCGCGCTCATCTCCAGCACCTCCTGCAGATGCTGGCGCGCGTCGGCAACGATGCCCGGCACGCCCTCCTGCACCAGCTCGCCGCCGAGCCGGCGCACTGCATCGTGAAGATCGCGCGCGAGCTGGCCGAGCGCGCGGAACAGGCGCTGCTCGCGCTGGCGCACCATCACGTCCAGCGCCTGCTCGAAGGTGGCGCCATCCGGGCTGTTCAGCAGGTCGCGCAGTTCGGGCGGCAGGGCATCGTCGCTTGCCAGGGGAAGCATGGCCTTCATGCGCTCACTCCACTGGCGGCGATCCGTTCGAAGATCTTGCCAAGCTTTTCCTTCAGGGTAATCGCGGTGAACGGTTTGACGATGTAGCCATTCACGCCCGCCTGGGCCGCGGCGATGATCTGGTCGCGGTTGTTCTCGGCCGTGACCATCAGCACCGGCATGCCCTTCAGCGACGCCTCGGCGCGGATCGCACGCAACAGATCGATGCCGGTCATGTTCGGCATGTTCCAGTCGGTGACGACCAGATCAAACGACTGACTGCGCAGCAGGGTCAGCGCATTCTCGCCATCGTCGGCCTCCTGGATCAGCGGATTGCTGAAGCCCAGTTCGACCAGCTGGTTGCGAACGATCCGCCGCATGGTGGAAAAGTCGTCCACCACCAGGATTTTCATGTTCTTGTCCAATCACCTTCTCCACTTGCACTGCATCGGCCAGTGCGCCATGCCTCAGAAATTCGCGCCGGGTCAGTTCACCCGTCGCGCCAGCCAGTCATCCGCGAGCGCAGCCGGATGACAGCCTGCCCATGGATCTGGCAGACCCGCGATTCACTCACCCCGAGCACGGCACCGATCTCCTTCAGGTTCAACTCCTGCTCGTAGTACAACGACATCACCAGCTGCTCCCGCTCGGGCAGGCCACCGATCGCCTCGGCCAGCGCCTCGCGCATGCCGTCGTGCTCGATATGTTCGGCCGGGCTGAGGCCAGCTTCGTCGGCGACATCCAGCGCGGAGCTCTCCTCGCCATCATCCGGTGCGGTAAGACTCAGCAGCCGCACACAGGACGCATCGGCGAGCACCTGGTGGTATTCGTCGGCGCCGATGCCGAGCCGCCGCATCACCTCGGCATCGCTGGCTTCGGCACCTGTTTCAGTCTCGATCTGACGGATTGTCTCGGCCACTTCGCGGGCCTTGCGGTGCACCGAGCGCGGCGTCCAGTCCGTGCGGCGCAATTCGTCGAGCATCGCCCCACGAATGCGGATACCCGCATAGGTCTCGAAACTCGCGCCGCGATCCAGCGCAAAATGGCGTGCGGCTTCCAGCAAACCGATCATCCCGGCCTGTATCAAATCACCCACGTCGACGCTGGCCGGCAGCCGCCCCATCAGGTGATAGGCGATCCGTCGTACCAGCGGCGCGTGCCGGCGCACCAGCTCGTCGGCACTTTCGCGGGAATGTTGCAGATATTCCGATGCCACGCTCATCTCAGCCCCCTGCCGCCGTTGTCGCCCGGCCACCAAAAAAGGCGATCCGGTCGAGGCCTGCGCGTTCGGGCTCCTCCCATCTATCGACCGCACCCGCCAATTGCTTGAATGCCTGCGCCGAACGGCTGGAAGGCCACAGGTCGACCACCGCACTTTGCTGCCTGATGGCCTGGCGCAACCGCTCGTCGTGCGGCACCCAGCCGCTGAAATCGATCACCACATCGAGGAAGCGGTCGCTGACCCGCGACAGCTTGTGATGCAGCTGTCGCGCCTCGCCTTCGTTGCGCACCATGTTCGCGACCATGCGGAAGCGGCGTACCGCGAAATCGCGGCTGAGCACCTTGATCAGCGCATAGGCGTCGGTGATCGAGGCGGGCTCGTCGCATACCACCAGCACGACATCATCGGCGGCGGCGGCAAACATGGCCACGCTGTCGGACAACCCGGCAGCCGTATCCACCAGCAGGTATTTCGGCGGCTGGGCCAGTTCGTCGAAAGCGCGGATGATCGCCGCATGTTCCCCGCTGCCCAGCTGGGCCAGCCGGCGCGCGCCGGAGCCGGCAGGAATTACCCGCAATCCGTGCGGCGCGGTCAGCAGCAGATCCACCAGCGTGCACTGGCCGTCCAGCAGGTGGCCGATATGCCGCGACGGCGCAAGTCCGAGCAGCACATCGACATTCGCCAGCCCCATGTCGGCATCCAGCAGCATCACGTCATGCCCGGCCATCGACAGCGACATGCCGAGATTCACCGCCACCGTGCTCTTGCCGACGCCACCCTTGCCGCCGGCCACGGTGATCGCACGACAGCGCCGGCGCGACGGGGGCACTCCGGCCAGCAGGCTGCTGGCCTGGTGGGCGGCCGGCGGCGGTTCACCTCGACCAACCACGGCCGAAAGCATCTGCTTCAGGCCCCAGGCCTGGTCCATTGCAAGTACCCCGCTCATGCGCTGGCCATCGCGAGGCCGAAGCGTTCGGCCATCAAGGCGTCGTCCGGCGCCCGGCTTTTCAGCGACTGTGCGGCGCGGCACACCAGGATTCGCGCATCCGCGCTGGCGATGTCCTCCGGCACGCGCTGGCCATCGGTGGTGTAGTCCAGCGACAGCCGGTGACGGATCAGCACCGACAGCGCACCGCCCAGGCTGGGCGCCTCATCCAGCTTGGTCAGGATGCAGGCCTTCGGTTGCAGCGGCAGATACGCCTGCACCGCCTCCTCCAGCGACTGCGACTGCGCGTTTGCCGCCAGCACCAGGCAGGCACGTACGTCACCTGCGCCGGAGAAGATCTCCATCTGCTGTGACAGCCGTGAATCGCTGCCGGCCACGCCAGCGGTATCGATCAGCACGGTGTGCCGTCCACGCAGCAACTCCAGCACCTTGCGCAGGCTGTCCGCGTCGTAGGCCGGATAGACGCGCACGCCGAGCAGCCGGCCGTAATGCTCCAGCTGTGCCGCGGCGCCAATGCGGTAGTGATCGGTGCTGACCAGCGCCACCTGATCCGCCCCATGGCGCAACACCGTACGGGCGGCGAGCTTGGCGATGGTGGTGGTCTTGCCCACGCCGGTGGGACCGACCAGCGCGGTGATGCCCTCGACATCGGCAAGATCGCGGCCACTCACCAGCAGGCTGCGGCTGAGCATGCCCAGCGGCAGATAACGCGCCTGTTCGGCATTGATCTGTTCGGGCAGCTCGGCCACCAGGCGGCGTGCCACATCCGCTTCGATGCCAAGCCGGGTCATCTCGCGCAGCACGCGTGCCTGCATCGGCTGCCGCCGCTCCAGGTCGTTCCACGCCAGACTCGACAGCTGCATCTCCAGCATCTCGCGCAGACCGCCCAGCTCCACCCGCATGTGCGCGGTGTCCTGCACGGCGCGCTCCATCAGCGGATGCATCGGCAGCGGTTCGCTGACGGGCGCCGCCGCGGGCGGCGGCACTGCGGTCAGCAATGGGGCACTCGTTGGCAGGCGGGGCAGGCGGGGTGGCACCGCGCGGGCCAATGTCGGCGCCGCGTCGGCAACGGCAACGGCAACGGCGTCGGCAGCGGCGGCGGCGGGTGCATCAGCATTCGCCCATGGCGCGCCGTGCTTTGCCGCTTCGCGCACCAGTGACTCGTCGTAATCGATCGCGGCGATCACCTCGATCCCCTCCGCGAGCCGGCGCGTGGACAGGATCACCGCCTCCGGCCCCTGCTCCTCGCGCACCTCGCGCATGGCCTGGCGCATGTCCGCTGCTACGAATCGCTTGATCTTCATGCGTGCTTGCTCCGCGCGCGGGGAACGGGGAACGGGGAACGGAAAGCGGCGGCGACAAGGCGACCCGGTTCTGCATGCAGGGCCGCGACCACGGGTTCGCCGCAGCCGGCACTTTCCCCGTGCCTCGTGCCCCGCACCCCCTTCAAGCTCTTCATCACAACCCACTCCTCAGCTCATCGTCCCAATGCCTGCACCAGTCGCACCCGACGGTTGTCGGGCACCTCGTTGTAGGCAAGCACGTGCAGGTTCTGTGCCACATGGCGGGTGAAGCGCGCCAACCACGGCCGCAGCTGCGGCGCGACCAGCAGTACCGCCGGTTCGCCGCCTGCTTCCTGCCGTCGCGCGGCGTCAGCCACGCTTTGTTGCAGACGGTCGGCCAGACCCGGTTCCACCGCCGCGCCGGCCACGCCGCCGCCACCGGCGAGCGAGCTGAGCAGGATCTGTTCAAGCTCTGGCGCCAGCGTGATCACCGGCACTTCGGTACCCAGCCCGGTGATCTCCTGCAGGATCTGCCGGCCCAGCGCGACGCGTACCGCGGCGGTCAGAACGCCGGGATCCTGACTCTGCCCCGCATGCTCCGCCAAGGATTCGACGATGCTGCGCATGTTGCGGATCGGCACCCGCTCGGCCAGCAGGTTCTGCAACACCTTGACCACCGCGCCGAGCGACAGCCGCTTGGGCACCAGATCCTCGACCAGTTTCGGCGCCGTGCCGGCCAGGCGGTCCAGCAGCTGCTGCACGTCCTGATGGCTGAGCAGCTCGTGCGCATGGCCCTGCAGGATGTTCGACAGGTGGGTGGCGATCACGGTGGCCGGGTCGACCACGGTATAGCCGTAACTCTGCGCCAGCTCGCGCTGGCTGTTCTCGATCCACACCGCTTCCAGGCCGAATGCCGGATCCTGGGTGGCGATGCCCGGCAGGGTGCCATGTACCTGGCCGGGGTTGATCGCCATCAGGCGGTCGTTGTGTACCTCGGCCTCGCCCATCGGCACGCCCATCAAGGTGATTCGATAGGTGTTCGGGCCCAGATCCAGGTTGTCGCGAATATGCACCGCCGGCACCAGGAAACCCAGTTCCTGCGACAGCTTGCGACGCACCGACTTGATCCGCCCCATCAGCTCACCGCCCTGATGCGTGTCCACCAGCGGAATCAGCCGGTAGCCCACTTCCAGCCCCAGCGGATCGACGCTGGCGACATCTTCCCAGCCCAGCTCAAGGCGTTCTGCCGACGCCGCCGGAACCGGCATCTCGGCAACCGTCTCGGCCAGTTTTTCGCGGGTTTCGTGCTGGCGCTTGAACAGCAGCCACGCCGCACCGC
>JAJZGE010000123.1 GCA_021798675.1 Pseudomonadota bacterium
CATCAGGCGGCGATGGAAGAAGTGGCCGGTGGCGGGCATGCGGATCAGCTCGGGCGGCTTGTCCATGGCGGCGATCCAGTCGAATACCGCCTGCGGCTCCACCACTTCGTCGGCCTCGCCCATCACCACCAGCCACGGGCAGTCGGGCAGGGCGTCGTCCATCGTCCAGCGGCCCACCGGCGGCGCGATGCTGATCAGCGCCTCGGCCTGCAGCTTCGCCGCGCTGCGGATGGTGACATAGCTGCCGAAGGAGAAGCCGGCCAGCCACAGCGCGTCGTGCGGGCGCACGCTGCGCAGCCAGGCCACCACGGCGGCTAGGTCGTCGCTTTCACCGACGCCGTCGTCGTAGTTGCCCGCCGAGGCGCCGGTGCCGCGGAAGTTGAAGCGCACGGTGTCCAGCCCCGACTCGCGCAGCGCGCGCTCAACCATCGTCACCACCTTGTTGTGCATGGTGCCGCCCTGCACGGGGTTGGGATGGCAGATCACGGCCACGCCGCGGCGCGCGTCCGCGCGTTCGGCGACGTCGCTGACGCACTCCAGCGCGCCGGCCGGGCCGGCGAGGGTGAAGGTGGCCGGTTCGGCGGGGAAAGAAGTGGGGTTCATCGGGCTATTGTAGCGAAGGTGTTCCGCCTGCCCGCGTGCAGGTCCTGCAGCGGCGAACGCCCGGCATGGCCATCATTCCCGGCCGCCGCAAACGAAAACGCCGCCCTGCGGAGGGCGGCGTTACGATGGACAGCTCAAGTCCGGGCCTACTTGGCTTGGCTGACGATCCAGGTGACCGCGGCCTTCACCTGCGCCGCGCTGAGCGCCGGGTTGCCGCCCTTCGGCGGCATGAAGTTGCCGTCGGGACCGTGGTAGCCCTCGGTGGCGTGCTTGATCAGCGTGTCCAGGCCCTGGGCGATGCGTGGCGCCCACATGGCCTTGTTGCCCAGCTTTGGCGCACCGGCGACGCCGGCGGTATGGCAGCTGGTGCACAGGTTGTCGTAGATGGTCTTGCCGTCGGTGGTGCCGCCGTAGGCGACCTGCGCGGCAGCGGCCTTGGCGGCGGCGTCGGCAGCGGCCTGCAGCGCGGCGCGGCCGGTGTTGCCGGCGTAGACCGCGCCGGCGGGCGCGAGCCGTGCGGACACCTGCGCTTGCGTGTTCGGGTCGGTTTCCTTGGGCTCATGGTTGTAGATGGCCCGTGCGGCGAGGATCAGCACCACGGTCAGCACCAATAGCCCGCCGATAAGCTTGGCGAACTGGTGCATGAAACTCCGGTCGGAATCGTTCATGGAACCGCTCACGTAGGTACTCCAGGTCGGTGGATCGTGCGGAAGGCCCCTTGGGCGCCCGGCCAGCCTGCGGCTGCCGTGTGCCCGCAGCCGCCGCGACCGCAGGCGGCGGGCAGCTGCAAGGCCCGGAGTATAGACGAAGCCGCCGGCAAGATTCCCGCGGGCGGCAGCGGCTTTCCGTCGCGCCCGCGCGGAACTGCAGGGGCAGGCGCCGGTCAGAGTCTGTCTGCCGGATGGACGCGCACGGATCGACCCGGCGACAAGCCCCCGGGCGGCCATATCCCCTTTACACAGCTTTACACGCACCACCTGCCATCGGTCATGCCCCACCCCTGACAATCGGCATTGTTCCAGTGTGCTGCACTGCGCCTATGCTTCGTTTCCATCGGCCGGTCCCCCACCCCCTGTCCGGCAGCACCGCATCCACATCGGGAGTTTCTGCATGTCGCGTTTTTGGAAGATCGCGCTGATCGTCGTTGCGGTGGTCGTGCTGGCCATCGTCGCCCTGCGATTGCTGCACAAGCCCGCGGGCGCGGGCGGACCCGGTGGCCATGGCGGCATGGGCGGCAAGGACAACGCCGTGGTGCCGGTCACCGTGGTGCCGGTGGTCCGGGAAAACGTGCCGGTCTACCTCACCGCGCTGGGCACGGTGCAGGCGCTCAACACCATCACCGTGAACCCGCAGGTCAGCGGCCAGCTGGTCAAGCTCGACTTCACCGAGGGTCAGCCGGTGAAGAAGGGCCAGGTGCTCGCCGAGATCGATCCGCGCACCTACCAGGCCAGCTACGACCAGGCGGTGAGCAAGCGCAACCAGGACGAGTCGCTGCTCGCCACCGCGCGCAGCAACTACGAGCGTTCGAGGAATCCGAAATACAGCCAGTACGTGGCCAAGATCGACCTGATCACCCAGCACAACACGGTGCAGCAGTACGAGGCGGCGGTGGCGGCGGACAACGCGGCGATCCGCGACGCCAAGGTGCAGCTCGACTACACCAAGATCATTTCGCCGATCGACGGTGTGGCCGGCATCCGCGGCGTGGATCCCGGCAACGTGGTAAGCACCAGCAGCAACATCGTCACGCTGACCCAGCTGCACCCGATCAACATCATGTTCAACCTGCCCGAGCAGAACCTGGACATGGTGCGCAAGGCGCAGCTGGCCGCGCCGCTGCAGGTCACCGCGCTCGACCGTACCGATGCGCACCCGGTGGCCACCGGCGGCGTGCTCAAGGTGATCGACAACCAGATCGACACCTCCACCGGGACGTTCCGCCTGAAGTCGCAGTTCCCGAACGTGGATAGCGCGCTGTGGCCGGGCCAGTTCGTCAATGTGCGCCTGCAGGTGCGCGTGGATGACGGTGCGCTGGTGATCCCGTCCGAGGCGGTGCAGCGCGGGCCCGACGGCGACTACGTCTACCAGGTGCAGGGCGACAACACGGTCAAGATGCAGCCGGTGGTGGTCGCCGGCGAGGTGGGCGACAGCCACGTGATGATCGGCAGCGGCCTGAAGATGGGCGACCAGGTGGTCACCGAGGGCCAGTTCCGCCTGAAGCCCGGCAGCAAGGTCAACCCGCTCAAGCCCGGCGAAGTGCCGCCGGTGCCCAGCGACGCTGAATTGCAGAAGGCCAAGCAGCAGGGCAAGGGCGGCTTCCGCCGGCACTGATCGGAGCCCGCCGCGCCTGGCGGCGGGCCATGCAGCATCGCCCGGCACCTCGAGCCGGCGTGCAGGACGCCACCCAGACAGCAGCACGGACACCCATGGGATTCTCGACGCTCTTCATCCGCCGCCCGATCGCCACTTCGCTGCTGATGGTGGCGATCCTGCTGCTTGGCATCCTGGGCTACCGCCAACTGCCGGTGTCGGCGCTGCCCGAGATCGAGGCGCCCAGCCTGGTGGTCACCACCCAGTACCCCGGCGCCAGCGCCAACACCATGGCGGTGCTGGTCACCACGCCGCTGGAGCGCCAGCTGGGGCAGATCTCCGGCCTCACCATGATGAGCTCGGATTCCTCGGCCGGCCTGTCCACCATCGTGCTGCAGTTCGCCATGAACCGCGACATCGACGTGGCCGCGCAGGACGTGCAGTCCGCGATCAACCAGGCACGCGGCGTGCTGCCCAACAACCTGCCGTACCCGCCGGTCTACAACCGGGTGAACCCGGCCGACGCGCCGATCCTCACGCTGTCGCTGCAGTCGGACAGCCGCCCGCTGCGCTACGTCAACGACCTTGCCGACTCGATCCTGGCGCAGAAACTCTCGCAGGTGCCGGGCGTCGGCCTGGTCTCGATCGCCGGCAACGTGCGTCCGGCGGTGCGCGTGCAGGTGAACCCGGCACAGCTTTCCAACCTCGGGCTGACGCTGGAAGACGTGCGCAGCGCGCTGACCCAGGCCAACGTCAACGCGCCCAAGGGCACCCTGAACGGCAAGACGCAGAGCTACTCCATCGGCACCAACGATCAGCTCAGTGACGCTGCCGAGTACAGGAACACCATCATCGCGTACAAGAACAACGCGCCGGTGAAGCTTTCCGACGTGGCCAACGTGGTCGACGGCGTCGAGAACGACCAGCTCGCCGCATGGGCCAACGGCAAGCCGGCGGTGCTGCTGGACATCCGCCGCCAGCCCGGCGCGAACATCGTCGAGACGGTGAAGCAGATCCGCGCGATCCTGCCCGAGCTGCGCGCGGTGCTGCCGGCCGACGTGCACCTCAACGTGTTCGCCGACCGCACCGTCACCATCCGCGCCTCGGTGGAGGACGTGCAGTTCACCCTGCTGCTGACCATCTTCCTGGTGGTGGCGGTGATCTTCGTGTTCCTGCGCCGGCTGTGGGCCACGGTGATCCCCTCGGTGGCGGTGCCGCTGTCGCTGCTCGGCACCTTCGGCGTGATGAGCTTCACCAGCATGTCGCTGGACAACCTGTCGCTGATGGCGCTCACCGTGGCCACCGGCTTCGTGGTGGACGATGCGATCGTGATGATCGAGAACATCGTGCGCTACATCGAGCAGGGCAAGAGCGGCAAGGAGGCGGCCGAACTCGGCGCGAAGGAGATCGGCTTCACCGTGCTGTCGCTGACCGTGTCGCTGATCGCGGTGTTCCTGCCGCTGCTGCTGATGCCCGGCGTCACCGGCCGGCTGTTCCACGAGTTCGCCTGGGTGCTGACCATCGCGGTGGCGATTTCGATGCTGGTGTCGCTGACCCTGACGCCGATGATGTGCGCCTACCTGCTGCGCCCGGACCAGCTGCCCGAGGGCGAGGACGCGCACGAGCGCCACCTGGCCGCCGGCAAGATCACCGTGTGGGCGCGCACCGTGGGCGTGTACGAAAGGTCGCTGGACTGGGTGCTCGACCACCGGAAGCTGATGATCCTGGTCGCCGCGGCCACGGTGGCGGTCACCGTGTTCCTGTACATCGCCATCCCCAAGGGCCTGCTGCCCGAGCAGGACACCGGCATGATCACCGGCGTGGTGGAGGCCGACCAGAACGTGGCCTTCCCGGCGATGGAGCAGCGCACCAAGGCGGTCGCCAGCGCCCTGCGCAAGGATCCCGCGGTGGCCGGCGTGGCGGCCTTCACCGGTGCCGGCACGATCAACCCCACGCTCAACCAGGGCCAGCTTTCCATCGTGCTGAAGGACCGCAGCCAGCGCGACGGGCTGGACAAGATCCTGCCGCGGCTGCAGCGCGAAGTGGCCGACATCCCGGGCGTGGCGCTCTACCTCAAGCCGGTGCAGGACGTGACGCTGGACAGCACGGTGTCGGCGACCGAGTACCAGTACGCGCTGTCCGATACCGACATGGCGGAGCTGGCGAAATACGCCACCAAGATGACCCAGGCGCTGCGCCAGCGGCCCGAGCTGTCGGAAGTGGGCAGCAACCTTGCCGACCAGGGCAATTCGCTCAAGCTGACCATCGACCGCGACAAGGCGAGCCGCCTCGGCGTGCCGGTGCAGGCCATCGACGACACGCTGTACGACGCGTTCGGCCAGCGCCAGATCTCCACCATCTTCACCCAGCTCAACCAGTACCGCGTGGTGCTGGAGGTGGCGCCGCAGTTCCGCACCACCACCGGTTTGCTTGACCAGCTCACCGTGCGCGGCAACGGCAACGGCGCGCTCACCGGCAGCAACGCCACCAGCTTCGGCCAGCTGAAATCCAGCAACTCGGCCACGCCGTCGGGCATCGGCAACACCGGCAACGTGGGCTTCGCCATCGGCGCGGGCGGCACCATTCCGCTGTCGTCGCTGGTCAGCGCCAAGACCACCAACGCGCCGCTGGTGATCAGCCACCAGCAGCAGCTGCCGGCGGTGACGCTGTCGTTCAACGTGGCGCCGGGCTACTCGCTGTCCGACGCGGTCACCGCGATCCACCAGGTGCAGTCGCAGCTGAAGTTCCCGCCGACGCTGCGCGGCGAGTTCATCGGCAAGGCCGCAGAGTTCTCCAACAGCCTGGGCGACGAGGTGCTGTTGCTGCTTGCCTCGATCATCGTGATCTACATCGTGCTGGGCGTGCTCTACGAGAGCTACATCCACCCGTTGACCATCATCTCCACCCTGCCGCCGGCCGGCGTGGGCGCGCTGCTGGCGCTGATCCTGTTCGGCATGGACCTGTCGGTGGACGGCATCGTCGGCATCGTGCTGCTGATCGGCATCGTCAAGAAGAACGCGATCATGATGATCGACTTCGCGATCGAGGCGCAGCGCAAGGGCATGGCCGCGCGTGAGGCGATCCGCCGTGCGTGCCTGTTGCGCTTCCGCCCGATCATGATGACCACCGCCGCCGCCATGCTGGGCGCGCTGCCGCTGGCGCTGGGCAACGGCATCGGCGCCGAGCTGCGCCGGCCGCTGGGCGTTTCCATCGTGGGCGGCCTGCTGTTGTCGCAGCTGGTGACGCTGTACACCACGCCGGTGATCTACCTGTACATGGAGCGCTTCCAGGAG
>JAJZGE010000124.1 GCA_021798675.1 Pseudomonadota bacterium
GAGGGTGGCGTAATCGATGGCAGTGCTGGGAGACATGCGCGCATTGTAGGCGGGCGGCGCTTGCCGCATGCCTATAATCCGCGCATGTCCGATCGCCCGCACAGCCATCAGCTCTATACCGTCGCGCAGGTTCGCGAACTGGATCGACGGGCGATCGAGGAATGGGGCGTGCCGGGTTTCGAGCTGATGCGGCGTGCGGCATGGGCTGCGCTGGCCAGTCTGCGCCGGCATTGGCCGCAGGCGGACCGCATCGCGGTGCATTGCGGCCCGGGCAACAACGGTGGCGACGGCTTCCTGCTGGCGGCACTGGCGCGCGAGGCCGGCCTGCAGGTCGATGTGCTGGCGCTGGCCGATGCGTCCAGCGGCGATGCCGGCCTGGCACGGCAGGCGTGGAAGGATGGCGGCGGTGCGGTGCGTCCCTGGCAGCTGGGCGATGCCCTGCCCGAGGTCGATGTCCACGTCGATGCGCTGTACGGAACCGGCCTGCGTCGCGCGCCGGAGGCGCCCGCGGCGTCGCTGATCGAGGCGATCCACGCCAGCGGCACGCCGGTGCAGGCGCTGGACGTTCCTTCCGGGCTGGATGCCGACACCGGTCGGGTGCCGGGCGCGGCGATTCGTGCCGCGGTCACCGTGAGCTTCATTGCCGCCAAGCGCGGCCTGCATACCGGGCGCGCCGCCGCCCACGTGGGGGCGCTGGAACTCGACTCGCTGGGCCTGCCCGATGCGCTGTGGCAGGACGTAACGCCCGATGCCCGCCTGCTGGTTGCCGCGCAGTTGCCGCCGCGTTCGCGCGACGCGCACAAAGGCAGCAATGGCCACGTGCTGGCGCTCGGCGGCGAGCACGGCATGGCTGGCGCCATCCGGCTGTGCGGCGAGGCCGCGCTGCGCGCCGGCGCCGGGCTGGTCAGCGTGGCCACGCGGGTGGAGCACCTGCCCGCCCTGAACGCCGCGCGGCCGGAACTGATGGCGCATGGCGTGGACGGCCCGCAGGCGCTGGAACCGCTGCTGGCGCGGGCAACCGTACTGGCGGTCGGGCCGGGTCTGGGGCAAGGCGCCTGGGGCCATGCGCTGTGGCTCACCGCGCTGGACAGTGGCAAGCCGCTGGTGCTGGATGCGGATGGGCTCAATCTGTTCGCGCGCGAGCCGCGCCGCTTCGTGCAGCCTGCGGTGCTGACGCCGCATCCGGGCGAAGCGGCGCGCCTGCTCGGCTGCACGGTCGAGGAGGTGGAGGCGGATCGCTTCGCGGCCGTCCGTGCACTGGCGGAACGCTTCCACGCCGTGGCAGTGCTGAAAGGCTCGGGCAGCCTGATCGCCGATCCGGATGGACGTCTGGACATCTGTCCGTGGGGCAACCCGGGCATGGCGACGGGCGGCATGGGCGACCTGCTCACCGGCATCGTCGCGGCATTGCTGGCGCAGGGCTGCGCTGCCTGGCAGGCGGCGTGCCTCGCCGTCGGCCTGCATGCGCGTGCCGGCGATGCGGCCTCGCGACAGGGCGAACGTGGTCTGCTCGCCACCGATCTATTGGCGCCGCTGCGCGCCCTGGGCAATGGAATCGACGCATGACGGGACCGTTCTGGGCACTGGCCGACGAGGCCGCCACCGATGCGCTGGGCCGCCGCGTCGCGGCGGCGCTGTCCGGCGGCGGCATGGTGATCTACCTGCATGGCGACCTTGGCGCAGGCAAGACCACATTCGCCCGTGCACTGCTGGGCGCGTTGCACGTCGGCGAGCGCATCAAGAGCCCCACCTACAGCCTGGTCGAAGGCTATGTCGCCCAGGGGCGGCCGGCATGGCACCTGGACCTCTACCGCATTGCCGATCCGGGCGAGCTGGAGTGGCTGGGATTGGATGCGTTGTCCGAGCCGTCGGCGCTGGTGCTGGTGGAATGGCCCGAGCGCGGTCGCGGCGCCCTGCCATCGCCCGACCTCACCTTACACATGGCCTACGCGGACGGCGGGCGTCAGGCGCGATTCGAGGCGCACAGCAGTCGCGGGCGCGACCTGCTGGCGCGCCTGCACTGAGCGTTGCCGGTAAAGATCTGTTTTCCCTCGATAAAATTCTGTGGCCGCGTCGGTCGTCGTGAGATGTCAACTTGCGACCCATAGTTAGACACGCGCTGATAAATGATCTGCAGGTTATGGATATTCAAGGGAAAACTTCTTGCATTCCCATGCTGCCTGCGATTCAATGCGCTTCATGCGCCGCTACCTGAACAGTTTGGGAGGGATGCTCGTCGTCGCTTTCGTGGCGGCGATCCTGCCTGTTGGCGCGCGGGCCGCCGATCTCGCGTCGGCGCGCGTCTGGGCCGACGCCAACCACACGCGGCTGGTATTCGACCTCGACGGCAAGCCGAATTACCGCATCGAACATCACGGCGACCAGGTGGTGGTGGATTTGGCCCGGAGCAGGGTGGCGGCCGACTACCAGGAGCCTGCCGCCCGCGGCCTGTTTCGCGGCATGGACCATCGCCGGCAGCGCGGCAGCCTCCAGCTGACGGCCAAGGTGGCTGCCGGCAGCAAGGTGCGCAGCTTCGTGCTCGCGCCCAGCCGGGGCGACCATTACCGGCTGGTAGTCGACCTCCTGCCTGGCGGCAAGTCCGGCGTGGCCGATGCCGCGCCGCCGGCCGCCGCGCCAGCCCACCGCGCAGGATCGGCCGGCGAATCGGCCAACACGCCGTCGCTGCCCGCCGTCGCGGCGGTGGCCGATCGTCACGGTCACGGCTTGCCCATCGGGGCCAGCCGGCAGGTCACCCAGCAGGCTGCGGCATTGCTGGATGGCGAGCGCAAGGTGGTGGTGTGCGTCGATGCCGGCCATGGCGGCAAGGATCCCGGCTCGCATGGACCGGACGGCACGCTGGAGAAGAACGTCACCCTGGCGGTGGCGCGCGATCTCGCCGCGCAGATCAACAAGCAGCCCGGCATGAAGGCCATCCTTACCCGCAATGGCGATTACTTCATTCCGCTGGCCCGCCGCTACCAGATCGCACGCGAACACGACGCCGACCTGTTCGTGTCCATCCATGCCGACGCCTTCACCAGCGGCGACGCGCGCGGCTCGTCGGTGTGGGTACTATCCTCGCGCGGCAAGAGCTCGGTGGCGGCGCGCATGCTGGCCGACCGTGAAAACAGCTCCGACCTGATCGGCGGCGTGTCGCTGGACAACATGAACGACGGCCTGGCCAAGGTGCTGCTGGACATGCAGCAGGGCTGGGCGGTGCAGGCCAGCGACATGGTCGCCCGCAACGTGCTGAAAGCGCTCGCACAGGTCGGCCCCACCCATCGCGGCTACGTGGAGCACGCGAACTTCGTGGTGCTGCGCTCGCCCGACGTGCCGTCGATCCTGGTCGAGACGGCCTTCATCAGCAACCCGAGCGAAGAGCGCAAGCTGCGCGATCCGGCCCACCAGCAGGTGCTGGCCACCGCAGTGATGGACGGCATCAAGAGCTATTTCGAATCGACGCCGCCGCCGGGCACCTGGTTCGCGGCGCAGGACGCGCGCCGCAATGGCATGGAGCTGGCTTCGGCGAAAGCGCGCAAGCCGGCGGCGGTTGCCGGCCGCCGCCGCGATACGGCAGCGGCCACCGCCGATGCAGGCGTGCGCGACCTGCATCGCGTGGGACAGGGCGAAAGCCTGAGCAGCATCGCCCATCAGTACGGCATCAGCGTCGGCGCCCTGAAAGACGCCAACCACATCGACGGCAACGTGGTGCGCGCCGGCACCGTGCTGGCCATTCCGGCGGGCTGATCGGGCCGGTCGGTTCGGCCAAACTGTTAAAGTGCGCGGATGCCTGTCATCCGCCCGTTGCCTCCCGAGCTCATCAACCAGATCGCCGCCGGCGAGGTCATCGAACGGCCGTCGTCGGTGGTCAAGGAACTGGTGGAAAACAGCCTTGACGCCGGTGCCACGCGCGTCGAAGTGGACATCGAGCAGGGCGGCGCGCGGCTGATCCGCGTGCGCGACGACGGCGGCGGCATCGCGCCCGACGAGCTGCCGCTGGCGGTCGCATCGCATGCCACCAGCAAGATCGGCAGCTTCGACGACCTGGAGCACGTCGCCAGCATGGGCTTCCGTGGCGAGGCGCTGGCCTCGGTGTCTTCGGTGGCGCGCTTCGCGCTTACCTCGCGCCAGCACGAGGCCGAGGCCGCGTTCCGCATCGAGGTGGACGGCGGCAGGCTGCAGGCGGCGCGTCCCGCACAGCATCCGCCGGGCACCAGCGTGGAAGTGCGCGACCTGTTCTACAACGTGCCGGCGCGCAAGAAGTTCATGCGCGCCGAGCGCACCGAGTTCGCGCACATCGACGATCTGCTGAAGTCGCTGGCCCTGGCGCGCGGCTCGGTGGAGTTCCGCCTCAGCCACAACGGCAAGCCGGTGCGCATCTGGAAGGCCGCGCGCGACGCGCAGGCGCAGCTGGCCCGCGTGGCCGAGGTGCTGGGCGAGGATTTTCCCGCGCAAAGCCTGCGCGTGGACCACGCCGCTGCCGGCCTGCGACTGTCCGGCTGGGTGGGCCTGCCCACCGCCTCGCGCGCGCAGGCGGACCAGCAGTATTTCTACGTCAACGGCCGCCTGGTGCGCGACCGCGTGGTGGCGCACGCGGTGCGCCAGGCCTACGCCGACGTGCTGTTCCACGGGCGCCATCCGGCCTTCGTGCTGTATCTGGAACTGGATCCCGCCGGGGTGGACGTCAACGTGCATCCGGCCAAGCACGAGGTGCGCTTCCGCGAGCAGCGGCTGGTGCACGACTTCCTGTTCCGTACCCTGCACGAGGCCTTGTCGCAGACGCGTGCCGGTCAGGTGGAATCGCACGCGCAGGCCGACGATGGCCGCCTGCACATGAGTACCGCGAGCGCTCCCGCGCCAGGCCTGCCGGGCATCGCGCGCCTGTCGTCGTGGCCGGCGCGCGCCGAGCAGAATCGCCTCGCGCTGGGCGTGCGCGACGAGCCGCTGGCGGACTACGCCGCGCTGCTGGGCGAACCGCCACGCGGCGCGCCGGTCGCCGCGACCATGCCGGCGGCGGAAGAAGGCGAAGCGCCGCCCCTGGGCTATGCCATCGCCCAGCTCAAGAATATCTACGTGCTTGCCGAGAATGCACAGGGCCTGGTGCTGGTGGACATGCACGCCGCGCACGAGCGCATCACCTACGAGAAACTCAAGGCCGGCCGCGCCGGCAGCAACCTGCGCTCGCAATTGCTACTGGTACCGCTCAACCTGGCAGTGAGCGCCAAGGAAGCGGCTGCCGCGGAGGAGCACGCCGACGCGCTGGGCGAGTGGGGTCTGGAGCTCTCGCGCAGCGGCCCATCCGGCGTGGTGGTGCGGCGCATCCCCGCCTTGCTCGAAGGTGCCGACGTGACCCGGCTCACCCGCGACGTGCTGGCCGAGCTGGCCCAGCACGGCAGCTCGCGCCGGCTGCAGGAGCTGGAGAACGAGTTGCTTTCCACCATGGCCTGCCACGGCTCGGTACGCGCAGGGCGGCGCCTCAGCCTGCCCGAGATGAACGCGCTGCTGCGCGAGATGGAAGCCACCGAGCGTTCCGGGCAGTGCAACCACGGCCGACCCACCTGGACGCAACTTTCGCTCTCGGAGCTCGACCGCTTGTTCATGCGCGGCCGGTAGGCGGGGCGCGAGCGTCGCTTGCCCATCCGTCGTTTGGATGTCCATACTCGGTCCCTCCCACACCGCGGGCCGCCCACGTGTCGCGAATCGCCGCTTTCCTTCTCGTCTCGCTAGTTGGAGTTGCTGCCGTGTCTTCCGCCGAAACCCCGTCGTCCTACACGCATGAAATCGAGCAATGGCGCGCCGCCCGCGTGGCGCGGCTCACCGGCCCGGACGGTTGGCTCAGCCTGATCGGGTTGGACTGGTTGCACGATGGCGCGAACCGCGTGGGCAGTGCCAGCGACAACGACATCGTGCTGAAGGCCGGGCCCGCGCATCTCGGCACGGTGATGCTGGCGGCGGACGGCAAGGTGCGCATCGTGCTGGACGGGAACAGCGGCGCTACCGTCGACGGCAAGTTCGTCACGGAGGCCGCGCTGATCGACGACATGCACGCCGCCGCAGGCGCCGCGCCCACCACGGTGCGTTTCGGCAACGCGAACTTCTTCGTGATCGACCGCGACGGCCGCAAGGCATTGCGCGTGAAGGACAGCGACGCCGAGGCGCGTCACGATTTCGCCGGCATCGACTACTTTCCGATCGACCCCGCTT
>JAJZGE010000125.1 GCA_021798675.1 Pseudomonadota bacterium
GGGCGAGTCGCAGCCTGGCCTGGCCGACGCGCCGGGGTCGGGACCGACCTCCGCCGCGGCGATCGAGGCGGCGCTGGCGACGGCCTTGCGCGACGGCGTGCCGGAGGTTCGACGCGCGCCATGGCCGGTCGGCGCGGCGATTCCGGAGCCCGCGCTGCAGGCGATGCTGACCCTGCCGCTGCGGGTGGACGGTGCCGTGGTCGCTGCGCTGGTGATCGGCGCCATCGACGCGGATGCGTTTGCCCCGGTCGAGGTGCAGGTGTTCGCCGAAATGGCCACCGAACTGGGGCTGGGCATGCAGATGCAGCGCAGCCGCGCGGCCCGGCTGCAGGCCGAGCATGCGCTGCAGTACAACCTGGAGCATTTCCGCACGATCCTTGCCAACCAGCAGTCCGGCATTCTGGTGGTGGCCGAGGACAACACGGTGAAGTTTGCCAACGAGGCGTTCTGCCGGCTGTTCGGCTTCAAGGAGTCGCCAGCGGAGCTGGAAAATCAGCCCGCCGCCGCGATCCATGCGCGTCTGCAGCAGGCCTACGGCGATCCGGAGCGGGAATTCCGGCGCCTGCGCACCCTGCTGGCCGACGGCGTGGCGGTCAGGGGCGACGAAGTGGTGATGAGCGACGGCCGCATCTTCGTGCGCGACTTCACGCCGATCCGCATCAACGGCGTGGCGCAGGGGCGGATCTGGAACCAGCGCGACATCACCGAACAGAAAATGCACGAGGCCAGCGTCGAGCGGCTGGCTTTCTACGACGTGGTCACCGGCCTGCCCAATCGGCGTCTGCTGTTCGAGTTGCTGGAGCAGGCGCGCAGCAGCGCCGTGCGGCAGCAGTCGCTGCTGGCGGTGGGGGTGCTCGATCTGGACCGCTTCAAGAGCATCAACGACAGCGTCGGACACGACGGCGGCGACCGCGTGCTGGCCGAGGCATCGACGCGCATCCTCGCCATCCTGCGCAAGGAGGACGTGCTGGCGCGCTTCGGCGGCGACGAATTCGCGCTGGTGATCTCCGGCCTCGACAGCCGCGAGCAGCTGGAAGTGATCTGCCGCTGCATCCTGCAGGCGCTGCGCGCGCCGTTCGAACTGATGGGCGAGCAGGTGCACCTGTCGGCGAGCATCGGCTGGACGCTGTTTCCGCTGGACAACTCCGACGCCGAGGGGCTGGTGCGCCACGCCGACCTGGCCATGTACGTGGCCAAGGAGGAAGGCAAGGATCGCGGCGCGGTCTACGAACCGGCGCTGGAGCTGGAGCAGCATCGCCTGCAGGCGATGCGCGAGCGCATCGGCCAAGCCCTGGTGCAGTCGCAGCTGCGGCTGCTGTATCAGCCGATCGTCTACATCGACGGCCTGCCCGGTCTGCACGGCGTGGCCGGGATGGAGGCGCTGGTGCGCCTGCAGGACGCCGAGCTGGGGCTGATCGAGCCGGCCAGTTTCATGCACGTGCTGGACGACCCGCAGCTGGCGCGGCCGATCGGCCGCTATGTGCTGGACGAGGCGCTGAGGCAGTGCCAGGCGTGGATGCAGCAGGGTGTCTCGCTGCCGGTGTCGATCAACATCAGCACCCGCCATCTGCTGCATCCGCTGTTCTTCAGCGATATCGACGCCGCGCTGGAAGCCTATCCTGGCGTGATGGACGTGGGCTTCGGCATCGAGGTGACCGAGACCGGTCCGAGCATGGACCACGCGCGTGCCAAGGTGGTGATCGAGGAATGCCGCCGGCGCGGCATCCGCGTGGGGCTGGACGATTTCGGCACCGGCAGCGCCTCGCTCAGCCATATCCAGAAACTCGACATCGAACACATCAAGCTCGACCAGAGCTTCGTGCGCGACATCCTCAGCGACGAGCGCAACATGGCGATCGCGGCCGGGGTGATCACCACCGCGCGCATGCTGGCCAAGGCGGTGATCGCCGAGGGCGTGGAAAATTCGGCCCAGGGCGACCTGCTGGCTTCGCTCGGCTGCCACCAGCTGCAGGGCTTCTCGATCTCGCGGCCGATGCAGGGGGACGCCGTAGTCGGCTGGGTCGCGCGCTGGGTGCCGCCGGTTTCGTGGGGTCAGCTGGTCAGCGAGCGGCAGTCCCTGCTCAGCGGCCAGTCCGGGCACGCCTGAGTCGCATCGCGATGCGTTGGGGTGAATTGCCCCAGTAGTGCCGACCGCACGCAGCGCTTAAGATCAGCATCATCAAGCGGACGGCCCGATCGTCCGGCAGGAGCCAAGCATGCAACCGATGGCCGCCCGCCAGGGCATCATTTCACTGAAGATCAAGGACGCCGCATCGCTGTACAACGCGTACATGCCGTTTCTCAAGCACGGCGGACTGTTTGCGGCGACCGCGCAGCAATATTCGCTGGGCGACGAGGTGGTGCTGCTGGTGACATTGGCCGAGGAGACCGAGCGGCTGTCGGTGGTCGGCAAGGTGGTCTGGATCAGCCCGCTGGGCGCGCAGGGCAATCGCACGGCGGGCATCGGCATCCACTTCAACGAGTCGAGCGATGCCGAAGCGGCGCGCAGCCGCATCGAGAACATTCTGGCCGGCACGCTGAATTCGGAGCGTGCCACCCAGACGATGTGATCGTCACGGTGTGACGATATGCCATCCCGACACGCACCGGTGCGCGATGCAAATCATGCGCATGTCAGCCGTCAAGGCTTGTCGTTGTACCCATCCGCGCTGATACAATGACGCGATCCGCAGACCCAATTGCGGAATAGCGGACGCCTGCGGCGACAGAGCCTGCAGGTGCAGTTGAGCCGACTCCCGTCGTCTCGACCTGCCGAATCGAAGTCGCCGGACCGTCTCCCTCACGGTCACTGATGCGCCGCTGGCGCGGAGGTACGTTGCATCGTGCTTGCCGAATACTGGCCTGTCCTGTTGTTCATCGGCGTCGCTACCGGCCTCGGGCTGGTGCTGCTGGCAGTTGGTCTGCTGGCGGGGCCGCGTCGTCCAGGCGCCGAGAAACTGGCGCCCTACGAGTGCGGCTTCGAGGCATTCGAGGACGCGCGCATGCGCTTTGACGTGCGCTACTACCTGCTGGCCATCCTGTTCATCATCTTCGATCTGGAAATTGCCTTCCTGTTTCCGTGGGCGGTGGTGTTCATGCAGATCGGCGCAATCGCGCTGATCGAGATGGCCCTGTTCCTGCTGCTGCTGATCGTCGGGTTTGCCTACGTGTGGAAGAAGGGAGCGCTCGAATGGGAGTGATCGATTCCGTCAGCCGGGTGATGCACAACCCGCAGCCGCTGAACCTGGTCGACGATATCCTGCGCCCGTCCGGCGACAATCCGGTCGTACAGCACGGGTTTGCCACCACCAGCATCGATGCGCTGATGAACTGGGCGCGCACCGGCTCGATGTGGCCAATGACCTTCGGGCTGGCCTGCTGTGCGGTAGAGATGATGCACGCCGGCGCAGCGCGGCTGGACCTCGACCGCTACGGCGTGATCTTCCGCCCCAGCCCGCGCCAGAGCGACGTGATGATCGTGGCCGGCACCCTGGTCAACAAGATGGCGCCGGCGCTGCGCAAGGTCTACGACCAGATGCCCGAGCCGAAGTGGGTGATCTCGATGGGCAGCTGCGCCAACGGTGGCGGCTATTACCACTATTCCTATTCGGTGGTGCGCGGCTGTGATCGCATCGTGCCGGTGGACATCTACGTGCCGGGTTGCCCGCCGACGGCCGAGGCGCTCATCCACGGCATCCTGCAGTTGCAGAAGAAAATCCGCCGCACCAGCACCATCGCGCGTTCGTGAGGCCCTGACATGTCCGACCTACAATCAGGCTCGCTGGCCGAGCAGCTCACCGCGCGGTTTGGCGGCACGCTGAAAGTGAGCGCGGGCCGCGAGATCATCGCCGAGCTTGCCGCGGCCGACCTGATCGCGGTAGCCACCGCCCTGCGCGACGAGCCGGCGTTCCGCTTCAGCGAGCTGATCGACCTGTGCGGCATGGACTATCTCGGCTACGGCCAGACCGAATGGGACACCGACACCGCTGGCGGCGACGGCTTCTCGCGCGGGGTGGAAGGACAGGCGATGGGGCGCTTCACCTGGGCCGAGCGCCCGCGCGGCGCGAACGAGCCGCGTCGTTTCGCCGCGGTGATCCAACTGCTGTCGATCGAGCACAACCGGCGACTGCGCCTGCGTGTGTTCTGCGAGGACGACACGCTGCCGGTGGTGCCGTCGCTGACCCCGGTGTGGCCCGGCGTGAACTGGTTCGAGCGCGAGGCGTTCGACCTGTACGGAATCATCTTCGACGGCCACCCGGACCTGCGCCGCATACTCACCGACTACGGTTTTGTCGGCCATCCGTTCCGCAAGGATTTTCCGCTGATCGGCAACGTCGAGGTGCGCTACGACCCCGAGCAGAAGCGGGTGATCTACGAGCCGGTCTCGATCGAGCCGCGCATCCTGGTGCCGCGGACCATCCGCAACGACGCCGACCTGCTGCAGGCCGAGGCCGAAGCCGCCGACGACTGGCAGAGGAACTGATCGTGCAAGAGATCCGCAACTACACGATGAACTTCGGGCCCCAGCATCCGGCTGCGCACGGCGTGCTGCGGCTGGTGATGGAGATGGACGGCGAGACCATCGTGCGCGCCGACCCGCACGTGGGTCTGCTGCACCGTGGCACCGAGAAGCTGGCCGAGTCCAAGCCGTTCAACCAGTCGATCGGCTACATGGACCGGCTCGACTACGTGTCGATGATGTGCAACGAACACGCCTACGTGCGCGCCATCGAAACCCTGCTGGCCATCGAGGCGCCGGAGCGGGCGCAGTACATCCGCACCATGTTCGACGAGATCACCCGCATCCTCAATCACCTGATGTGGATCGGCTCGAACGCACTCGACCTCGGCGCGATGGCGGTGTTCCTGTATGCGTTCCGCGAGCGCGAGGAGCTGATGGACTGCTACGAGGCGGTTTCCGGCGCGCGCATGCATGCCACCTATTACCGCCCGGGCGGCGTCTACCGCGACCTGCCGGCGCAGATGCCGCAGTACCGCGAATCGCCGTGGCACAAGGGCAACGACCTCAAGCGGCTCAACAGCTGGCGCGAGGGCTCGATGCTGGATTACCTCGACGCGTTTACCGCCGATTTTCCCTCGAAGGTCGACGAGTACGAGGAACTGCTCACTGGCAATCGCATCTGGAAACAGCGCACCGTCGGCATCGGCGTGATCAGCCCGGAGCTGGCGCAGCAGTGGGGCATGACCGGCGCCATGCTGCGCGGCTCGGGCGTGGAGTGGGACCTGCGCAAGAAGCAGCCGTACGCGAAGTATGCCGAGATGGATTTCGACATCCCGGTCGGCGTCAACGGCGACTGCTATGACCGCTATCTGGTGCGCGTGGAAGAGATGCGCCAGTCGAACCGGATCATCCGCCAGTGCGTGCAGTGGCTGCGCGCCAATCCCGGTCCGGTGATGCTGAAGAACTTCAAGGTGGCGCCGCCCTCGCGGATGGAGATGAAGGAGGACATGGAAGCCATGATCCATCACTTCAAGCTGTTCACCGAAGGCTACTGCGTGCCGGCCGGTGAAACCTATTGTGCGGTCGAGGCGCCGAAGGGCGAGTTCGGCTGCTACCTGGTTTCCGATGGCGCCAACAAGCCGTTTCGCGTGCATCTGCGCGCGCCGGGCTTTGCCCATCTTTCGTCCATGGACACCATCGTGCGCGGCCACATGCTGGCCGACGTGGTGGCCATGATCGGTACCTATGACCTCGTGTTCGGCGAAGTCGATCGCTGAGCCGACGGGAGCACTGTTGATGAAATCCACCGGACATTTCGAGCAGGTCAGGCACCTCGATCCGCTCGCTGTGCTGAGCGAGCACACCCGCCATCACATCGACGCGTGGGTCGCCAAGTTTCCGCCCGATCGCAAGCGCTCGGCGCTGATCCAGGCGCTGTTCGCCGCGCAGGAGCAGAACCAGGGCTTTCTCACCGACGAGCTGATCACCGCGGTGGCGAAATACCTGGATCTGCCGGCCGTGTGGGCGTACGAGGTGGCCAGCTTCTACTCGATGCTGGAGACCAAGCCGGTCGGCCGCCACAACGTGGCGATCTGCACCAACATCTCGTGCTGGCTCAACGGCGCCGAGGAACTGGTGCGCCACTGCGAGAAAAAACTCGGCATCAAGCTGGGCGAGAGTACGCCGGACGGTCGCGTCTACCTGAAGCAGGAAGAGGAGTG
>JAJZGE010000126.1 GCA_021798675.1 Pseudomonadota bacterium
AGCTACGCGGTGGCCGTCGGCGAGTACACGCTGGCCACGAGCGACTACGGCGGCGAGTTTTCGGCGGTGATTGCGCGCGACAATTTCCACGGCATGCAATTTCACCCCGAGCGTTCGGCCGCAGTTGGTGCCCGGCTGCTGAGGAATTTTCTCGACCTATGAGCTTTGCGATCATTCCCGCGATCGATCTGCGTGCTGGCCGCGTGGTGCGCCTGCGCCAGGGCGACTACGCGCAGCAGACCACCTACGAGACGCACCCGCTGGCGCTGGCGCAAGGCTATGCCGATGCCGGTGCCACGTGGCTGCATCTGGTGGATCTGGACGGCGCCCGTTCGGGCAGCCTCGACAACCTCAAGGTGATCGAGGCGATCGCCGCCAATGGCATGGCGATCCAGGCCGGCGGCGGCGTGCGCGGCGAGCAGGATCTGCAGCGGCTGTTCGATGTCGGCGTACGGCGTGTGGTGCTGGGCAGCGTGGCAATCCGCGAACCCGACGTGGTGGCCGGCTGGCTGGCCAGCCACGGCGCCGAGCGGCTCACGCTGGCGCTGGATACCCGCCGCGTCGGCGATCGCTGGGTGTTGCCCAGCGCCGGCTGGACCGAAGTCGAGGCGCGCACGCTGGACGAACTGGCGCCGTGGTACGCCGCGCGCGGCGCCCGCCACCTGCTGTGCACCGACATCGAGCGCGACGGGATGCTGGCCGGCTTCAATCTCGATCTTTACCGCCACCTCGCCGGGAGCGTGCCGCAGCTGGCGCTGCAGGCTTCCGGCGGCGTGCGTTCGCTGGATGACATTTGCGCTGCGCGTGACGCCGGTGCCCACGGCGTGATCCTTGGGCGCGCCCTGCTCGAAGGCCGGTTCACGCTGAAGGACGCACTGACATGCTGAGCCGCCGCATCATTCCCTGCCTCGACGTGCGTGATGGCAAGGTCGTCAAGGGCGTGCGCTTCCGCGATCACGTGGTGATGGGCGAGATCGTCGAGCTGGCGCTGCGCTACCGCGACGAGGGCGCCGACGAGCTGGTGTTCTACGACATCACGGCCAGCCCCGAGGCGCGCAGCGTGGATCGCCAGTGGGTGGAGCGGGTGGCGCGGGTGCTCGACATTCCCTTCTGCGTGGCCGGCGGCATCCGCTCGGTGGAGGATGCCCGTGCGGTGCTGCACGCCGGCGCCGACAAGATTTCGGTGAACTCGCCGGCGCTGGAACGCCCTGAGCTGATCGACCAGCTGGCCGCCGCGTTCGGCGTGCAGTGCGTGGTGGTGGGCATCGACTCGCTGCGCGATGGCGACGGCGAATGGCGCGTGCGCCAGTATACCGGCGACCCGGACAAGACCCAGGCGCTGGCGCGCGGCACGCTGGACTGGATCATCGAAGTGCAGCAGCGCGGCGCCGGCGAGATCGTGCTCAACTGCATGGGCAGCGACGGCGTGCGCGCGGGCTACGATCTCGAGCAGCTGTCGGTGGCCCGCGCGGTGTGCCGGGTGCCGCTGATCGCCTCCGGTGGCGCCGGCGCGCCGGAACATTTCCGCGACGCCTTCAACGAGGCCGACATGGACGGCGCACTCGCCGCCAGCGTGTTTCATTCCCGCACCATCGCCATACCCGAGCTCAAGCGTTATCTGCGCGGGCAGGGCGTGGCGGTGCGCCTGTGAGCCTGAAGGAGAACCGGCGTTGACCACTTCCCGTATCGATCCCGACGCGCTCGACTGGACCAAGGGCAATGGCCTGCTGCCGGCCATCGTGCAGCACTGGCAGAGCGGCGAAGTGCTGATGCTGGGCTACATGAATGCCGCGGCGCTGGCGCAGACGCAGGCCAGCAGGCAGGTCACCTTCTACAGCCGCAGCAAGCAGCGCCTGTGGACCAAGGGCGAAAGCTCGGGCCACGTGCTGGCGCTGAAGTCGATCCGCATCGACTGCGACGCCGACACCCTGCTGCTGCAGGCTGATCCACACGGCCCGACCTGCCACCGGGGCAGCTCCAGCTGCTTCGGCGAGCACGCCGAGGTGCGGCCGCCGCTGGGCTTTCTCGCCGAGCTGGATGCGCTGGTGGCCGCGCGCCATGCGGAGCGCCCGGTCGGCAGCTACACCACCGGCCTGTTCGAGGGCGGCATCCGGCGGATGGCGCAGAAAGTGGGCGAGGAGGGCGTCGAGACCGCGCTGGCCGCGGTGGCGCAGGACGACGCCGAGCTGCTCGGCGAAGCGGCGGATCTGTTGTTCCATCTCACCGTGCTGCTGCGCGCGCGCGGCCTGTCGCTGGCCGATGTGGCGGCGCGGCTGGCCCAGCGCCATCAGGCGCGCAGCAGGACGTGAGCACGGTCTAGGGCGTCAGTGCCACGCTGCTGCTGCTGGCCGGCGTGGCGGCGCTGAACGGTAGCGTTGGTCCCGCCTGGAAGCCCTTGCGCCAGCTGTCCGGTGATGCCGCTGCCGATGACGATCTGCGGCTGCGACGGCGTAAGGCCGTCGCGTTTTTCCCAGCCGGCGATTTCGCTGCGCGCCTGCTGGAATGCCGTCACGAAATCCGTGCTGTGGTTCAGGCCATCGACCAGCCAGGCCTTGCCGAAATAGGTGATGTCCGAATCGTTGCCGCAGCCGAACGAGCTGCGGTCGCTGCGGGCTGCAGTCAGCACCAGCGTGCCGGGTCCCTGCAACGGCGGGATGAAGCCGCCCGAATAGCAGGCATTGACCACCACCACCTTCCATCTGAAGCGGCGCTCGGCGAGGATGCCGGCCAGATCCCTGGCTCCGATCTGATCCAGCGGCAGCGGATCCATGTCGACCAGCAGGTCGTGCGCCTCGTCGCCGTGGCTGGTGGCATACAGCATCAGGATGTCCTGATCCGGATGCATCAGCTTGGCCAGCCCGTCCAGCACCAGTTCCAGATTGCTCCAGCTGGCCAGCGGATGGGTGGTCAGGCTGGCCGGATTGTTCTCCAGCACCAGCGTGTGTGCGCTGGCACCGAAGCGCTGCGCAAACAGTCGTGAAGCGTATTCCGCCTCGTTGCGGAACACGTCCTCGGAGCCGTCGCCGGCAAAGGTCACCAGGTACAGGTTGGGCCTGCCGGCGACACGCGGCGTCAGTGCAGCCAGCGCCTGGTGGACCATGCGCGGCTGCGCGTACAGCACCTGCTCCGGCGAGGGCGCGTTGTTCGGCCAATCGTCGGCTGGCTCGTCGTTCGCGCTGTCGGCGTCACTGGCCGGGCTGGCTGGTTTGCTGCTGGCCGCGGGCGCGGGCAAGTGCATTGCGTTCGATGGCTTCGCCAGCGGTGGCCGGTTCGCGTGGCCCGGCAGCCACAGCATCAGCAGCGCGCCGGCAGCAAAGGCGAGCAGGACGGTGAGGATGCTGCGCATGGTTCGACCCCTGTGCGACCGCGTCAGAAACGGATCGCGTCGAAATCGCGATACGCGGGATGCGCTGGTGCCGACGGCAACGCCAGTGGCGGACGCAGCAACCAGCCGGTCTGCATGCCGGCGGCGCGCGCGGCATCCAGCTCCTCGGGGATGTCGGAGAGGAACAGGATATGCGCAGGCTGCTCGCCGACTTCCCCCGCAATGCGCCGATAGGACTCAGCCTCGCGCTTGGGTCCGGTTTCGGTGTCGAAATAGCCGGCGAACAGCGGAGTCAGATCACCCGCCTCGCTGTAGCGGAAGAACAGCTGCTGGGCGGGCACCGAGCCGGAGGAATAGACGTACAGCCGCAGCCCGTCGGCGCGCCAGCCGCGCAGTCGTGCCGCCACTTCGGGATAGACGTGGGCGCGGTAGTCGCCCGCCGTGTAGCCCTCCTTCCAGATCATGCCCTGCAGCGCTTTCAGCGCCGTGGATTTGCGATCCTCATCGCTCCACTGCAGCAGCAGTTCGATGATCTCCTGACGCTCCGCTTCGACCAGCCCGGCCTCCCGTGCCGCCTCGTGCAGCCAGTGCTGCACCTCGGGCGTGTCGCTGTGGGTTTCGATGAAGGCCGGCAGCTGTTTGCGCGCATGCGGGAACAGCACGTCGCGCACGAAGCTGATCGAACTGGTGGTGCCTTCGATGTCGGTGACGATGGCGCGGATTTCGGTCATGAGGATGTCAGGTAGGGGAACGGATCGTCAGCATAGGCGAAGCATGCGTGATGCCGCGTTGACGGTTGACCGCGGGCGTCGATCAAACCAGTCTGGCGGATGGCTGCATGCGCGGGAAATGCAGCGCGATCTGATCGCCGGTGAACTGCGCCACCCAGCCCTCCTTGTTGGTGAACAACCGGATCGCCACGAAGTAGGGTGACTCGCTCATGTCGAACCAGTGCCGGGTGCCGCCGGGCACGCCGATCAGGTCGCCCTGCTCGCACAGCAGGTCGTAGACCTTGTGGCCGATGTGCAGGGTGAACTGGCCGGAGCCGGCGACGAAGAAGCGCACTTCGTCCTCGCTGTGCGTGTGCTCGCTGAGAAATTTCTGGCGCAGCATCGCGCGATCGGGATGTTCCGGCGTGAGGCTGACGACATCGACGGCCTGATAACCTTGCTCGGCCATCAGCCGGTCGATATCGGCACGATACGCGGCGATCACTTCGGCCTGGCTCGCGCCTGGCGCGACCGGCTGGCTGGCTTCCCACTGCTCGAAGCGAACACCGGCGTGCGCCAGCACCCGCGCGATGTCGGCATGATCGTCATGCACCTCCAGCGCGGTATGCGGCTGTTTCTCGTCGAAGATGCGCAGGCGGCTCATGATGCCCTCAGTATTTTCAGATCCAGTTCGCAGGCCAGCAGGAACTCCAGCGCCTCCAGATGACGGCGCGCCTCGGCCATGTCGTGGCCCCAGGTATAGATGCCGTGGCCGTCGATGAGATACGCATGCAACGGTTTCCCCGTATCCAGCCACTTGTCGATACGGGCGACCAGTTCGGGCATCTGCTGGGTGTTCGGAAAGACCGGAATCTCCAGCACGCTGTCGTGCGTGGCATGGCCGCTGATCGCCTTCTGCAGCTCCCAGCCATGCAGCCGGATCACCCCGGCATCGGCGTACAGCCGGGAGGCCACGCTTTGCGTACGCGAATGGGTATGCAGCACCGCATGCACGTGCGGCCAGCGCCGATACAGCTGGGTATGCAGGGCCGTTTCCGCGCTGGGCCTGGCCGCACTGCCAACGGCATTCCCCTGCATGTCGACCAGCATGATGTCGTCGCGACCGAGTCGGCCCTTGTCGCGGCCGGATATGGTGATCGCCGCATGATCCGCACCCATGCGCATCGAGAAGTTGCTGCTGGTGGCCGGCGTCCAGCCCAGCGCCGAGAGCTCACGCGCCGTTTCCGCGATGGTGCCCGCGCTCGACTCGAACAGGTTGGCGGGTATCGTGGCAGGTAGTTGCTGGCTCATCTTTGGCCGTCCAAATGACGCATGACTATAGCATGTGGCCATGCGGCATCCGGCCCGGATGAGATCCATTCTCGCAAGTCAGGCAGGATTGGGACGAGCGGCGTAACATCAGCGGGAGTTCGGCGCAGAGCGTGCCGGATCCCTGACTGATGGAGGCTTGTCCATGTCGAACGAGAAAGAAGTCGAATCGCGTCGCCGGTTTCTCAAGGTGGCTGCCGGCACGGCCGCTATGGCTGCGGTGATGGGCGGCATGCCGCGCTACGCGCGAGCGGCTGATCTGCCGCCGCTGACCGATGCCGATCCGACGGCCAAGGCATTGGGCTATGTCGAGGACGCGAGCAAGACCACCAATCCCAAGCACGTTGCCGGCGCCGACTGCAGCAACTGCCAGTTTTACAGCGGCGGCCCCACCGGTCGCGGCCCATGCCAGCTGTTTCCGGGCAAGTCGGTCAATGCGAAGGGCTGGTGCGTTTCGCACGCGGCCAAGAAGGCCTGACGCAGCTTCTTCTGCTTTCGCCACAAGCAAAAAAGCCGGCAGTGAGCCGGCTTTTTTGCGTGCTTGTGTTGCAGCGAGGCTGGTGCTCCTGTCGCTGCATCGGAATGGGTTGGCGCGCCGGATGGCACTGTGCTGAAAGTGCTGCCCGGACGCGTCAGGCTGAGGAGCTGATCCACCTGACGCGCCGGGCGGCGATCCGGGGCCCACTGCCAAGTGATCAACCCGCGGACTGAGGATGATACTCCCGAGTTTTGCGAATGGGCGATCGCCGGTCCAAATTCTGTTGAAAAAATCTCGTTAAATATAATAAAAACAATTA
>JAJZGE010000127.1 GCA_021798675.1 Pseudomonadota bacterium
CTGGCGCTGGCCTGGCGGCCGGTACACGAGATTGTCCGCGATCCGCAGGCCGACGCCTCGCTGCGGCGGATGGCAGGCAAGTGGTTGCGGCGTCAGTCGTAGGCGAGGGGCAGGGCCCCTACGCGTAGCCTTCCGGCGCCGGATGGAGATGCCCACAGGCGCGGCAGGTACGCGCCTCGCGCGAGCGGTAGAAACGCGCGAACACCGGCGGAAAATCGCGTTCGATGCTGTCGAGGATGAAGTACTCCTCGTAGAGCTTGTGGTTGCAGCGCTCGCAGAACCACAGCAGGCCGTCCTTCTCCTGCGGCAGGCGCTTGCGCTCGATCACCAGGCCGATCGAGTCGGCCATGCGCTGTGGCGAGTGCGGCACCCGCGGCGGCAGGTAGAACACCTCGCCCGCACGGATCGGGATGTCGCGCGCCACGCCATCGTCCTGCACCTTCAGCACCATCTCGCCTTCGAGCTGGTAGAAGAACTCGGGACCCTCGTCCCAATGGTAGTCGGTGCGTGCGTTGGGCCCGCCCACGATCATCACGATGAAGTCGCCGTCGACGATGCACTTGTTGCCCACCGGCGGCTTGAGCAGGTGACGGTGCTCGTCGATCCAGCGTTGCAGGTTGAAGGGAGGCGTCAGGGCCATGTGTCACGCGCACCGTGAAGGGACGACTACCTTAGCGCCGGTGGCCGTGACGGGAAAGCTGCGTACCCGGCCAGGCTCAGGCGCCCGTTTTCACCGCGCGCAATTCCCATAGCAGATAGGCATTGGGCGGCTTGCGCGTGGACGGATCGTCCTTGCCGCGCAGCCAGCGCGAAAAGCGGCGGACTTGCCTGGCAAAACGCTTCAGCGGCGGGTAGGGCCGGCGGTGGCGGCCATTCTCCGGCGAGCCGGGAATGGCGCTGTAGGCATCCTCGACGTGTACCCATTCGATGCGCAGCGCCTCGAAGCGCCCGTTGAAGCCGTACATGCGAGCCAGCGGGCGTTCGCCACAGAAATATTCGTGGGTGCGTTCGGTGATGATGTTGACGTGCGTGGGATCGACAAACGCCTCCGCATGCGGCCAAGCCGGGGTCAACGCATAGAGGCGGCCGTCGGGCGACAGCACGCGCCAGATTTCGTCCATCAGTCGCACGAACGGAAAGAACGTGTTGCGTCCATCCGCCGTGGCCAGCAGGCGCGGCACGTGCTCGATGAAATCGTAGGCCGAGACCGAGCCGAAGTTGTCGTCAGCGTAGGGAATCGGATCGAGGGCCAGGTTGGCGATCCGGTAGTCGAAGTCGATCCCGCTCAGCGGGCGGATGTCCACCCCGCACAGTTCGGCGCGGCCGTAGGGATTGCGCGGAAACCGGCCGCAACCGAGGTCGAGATGTCGGTTGTCGGCCGGCATGGTCAGACCTCCAGCGTCGCCAGGTCGCCCTTTTCCTCCAGCCAGGCCTTGCGGTCGCCGGCGCGCTTCTTGGCCAGCAGCAGGTCCATCACCTTGGCGGTGCCGTCGTCGCCTTCCACGGTGAGCTGCACCAGGCGGCGGGTGTCGGGGTGGATGGTCGATTCGCGCAGCTGCGAGGGGTTCATCTCGCCCAGGCCCTTGAAGCGGGTGACGCTGACTGCGCCCTTCATCTTTTCGCGCTCGATCTTCTGCAGCATGGCCTGCTTCTCGTTCTCGTCGAGGCAGTAGAACACCTGCTTGCCGACGTCCACGCGGAACAGCGGCGGCATCGCCACGAACACGTGGCCCTCGCTGACCAGGTGCGGGAAGTGCCTGAGGAACAGCGCGCTGAGCAGGGTGGCAATGTGCAGGCCGTCGGAATCGGCGTCGGCCAGGATCACGATCTTGCCGTAGCGCAGGCCGCTGAGGTCGTCCTTGCCGGGGTCGCAGCCGATCGCCACGGCGAGGTTGTGCACCTCCTCGGAGGCCAGCACCGAGGTCGATTCCACCTCCCAGGTGTTCAGGATCTTGCCGCGCAGCGGCAGGATCGCCTGGAACTCCTTGTCGCGCGCCTGCTTGGCGCTGCCGCCGGCGGAGTCGCCCTCGACCAGGAACAGCTCGGTGCGCGAGAGGTCGGTGGAGGTGCAATCGGCCAGCTTGCCGGGCAGGGCGGGACCCTGCACGATCTTCTTGCGCACCACCTGCTTGGCGGCCTTGAGCCGCGCGCTGGCACGCTCGATGGCGAGCTGGGCGATGCGCTCGCCGGTCTCCACGTTCTGGTTCAGCCACAGGCTGAAGGCGTCGTGCACGACGTTCTCGACCAGCGCGGCGGCGTTGCGTGAGGACAGGCGTTCCTTGGTCTGGCCGGCGAACTGCGGGTCGAGCAGCTTGGCGCTGAGCACGAAGGCCAGCCGCTCCCAGACGTCCTCAGGCGCGAGCTTCACGCCGCGTGGCAGCAGGTTGCGGATATCGCAGAACTCGCGGATCGCGTTGGTGAGGCCGGAGCGCAGGCCGTTGACGTGGGTGCCGCCCTGCGCGGTGGGGATCAGGTTGACGTAGCTCTCCTGCACCAGCTCGCCTTCCGGCAGCCAGGCCAGCGCGACATCCATGCCCTCGGTGTCGCGCGCCACGTGGTGCACGAACAGCTCTGCCGGCAGCGCTTCGCCGCCGTCCAGTTCGCCGCGCAGGTAGTCGCGCAGGCCGTCCTCGTAGAACCATTCGCTGGTTTCGCCGCTGGCCTCGTCGGTGAGTTTCACCGAGAGGCCGGCGCACAGCACGGCCTTGGCGCGCAGCAGGTGCTTGAGCCGGGGTAGCGAGATCTTCGGCGAGTCGAAGTATTTCGGGTCGGGCCAGAAGTGCACGGTGGTGCCGGTCTTCTTCTTCGGCACCGTGCCGATCACCTGCAGCTCGCTGACGCGGTCGCCGTGCTCGAAGGCCATGCGGTATTCGTTGCCGTCGCGGCGGATGGTCACTTCCACCCGCTGCGACAGCGCGTTGACCACCGACACGCCCACGCCGTGCAGGCCGCCGGAAAAGTTGTAGTTCTTGCCGCTGAACTTGCCGCCCGCGTGCAGGCGGGTCAGGATCAGCTCGACGCCCGGGATGCCCTCCTCGGGATGGATGTCCACCGGCATGCCGCGGCCGTCGTCGGTGACCTCGACCGAGCCGTCCGCGTGCAGCACCACCTCGATGGCTTTCGCATGGCCGGCCAGCGCCTCGTCCACCGAGTTGTCGATCACCTCCTGCGCCATGTGGTTGGGGCGGGTGGTGTCGGTGTACATGCCGGGGCGGCGCTTGACCGGATCCAGGCCGGAGAGGACTTCGATGTCGGCGGCGTTGTAGCGACTGCTCATGCGTGGTCGTCGGGCAGGTGAAAGCGTCGCAGCATGGCGGCGCACCGGGGGAGGGTCAAGCGAGTCAGAGCGGTGCGCAGTGCCGTTCCAGCCAGGCGAGGTCGGCACCGTCCAGCAGCGGCGCCAGCGCCGCGCGCACGGTGGCGTGATAGTCGTCCAGCCAGGCCCGCTCCTCGGGGTTGAGCAGGCCGGGTTCCAGCGCTCGGCGGTCGAACGGGCACAGCGTGAGCGTCTCGAAGGCGTAGTAGTCGCCGAACTCGGTGCGCTCCGACTCGACCACCACGGCGAGGTTCTCGTGGCGGATGCCGTGGCGACCGGGCTTGTACAGGCCGGGCTCGATGGACGAGATCATGCCGGGTTCCAGCGGCACCAGGGCGCCACCGGGTACCGGGGGGCGGATCGATTGCGGGCCTTCGTGCACGTTGAGGAAATAACCCACGCCGTGGCCGGTGCCGTGGCCGTAGTCGCAGCCGGCGGCCCACAGCGGGGCGCGCGCCAGCGCGTCCAGTTGCGGACCACTGGCGCCCTTCGGGAAGCGGGCGCGGGACAGCGCGATCATGCCCTTCATCACCAGCGTCGCGTCGCGGCGCTGCTCGGCGGTGGTCTCGCCCAGCGCCAGCACGCGCGTGATGTCGGTGGTGCCGCCGAGGTACTGGCCGCCGGAGTCGACCAGCAGCAGGCCCTTCGCCTGCAGGGCGCTGTGCGATTCCTGCGTGGCGCGGTAATGCGGCAGCGCGCCGTTGGCCTGGTAGCCGGCGATGGTGGCGAAGCTCTCGCCCACGAACTCCGGCTGCGCGGCGCGCGCGGCGTGCACCAGGCGGTGCACGTCCAGCTCGGTGAGCGGCTTGCCTTGCGCCAGCTGGTGCTCGATCTCGCGGAATGCGCCGGCCAGCGCCGCGCCGTCGCGGCGCATCACCTCGCGCACGTGGTCCAGCTCGGCCGGCGTCTTCAATGCCTTGAATGCGGTGCTGGGGTTGGATGCCTCGATGCGCCGCGCCGCGGCAGGTATCGCGTTGCTGATCGCGCAGACCACGCGGCCTGCATCGAGCAGCAGCGCGTCGTCCTTGCCGAGCTCGGCCAATGCGCCGGTGACGCCATCGTAGGCCGCGATGGCAACGCCATCAGCGGCGAGTTGCGCCACCAGCGCGTCGTCGAACTTGCCGCGCTCGGCGAACAGTGTGGCCTTGCCCTCGGCCGCCACCAGCAGGTGGGCAAGGAACACCGGGTTGCACTCCACGTCGCTGCCGCGCAGGTTGGTAAGCCAGGCGATGTCGTCGAGGCTGGAGACCAGGTGGTGCGTGGCGCCCTGCTTGCGCATGGCGCTGCGCAGACGCGCGAGCTTGTCGGCACGCGTGGTGCAGGCCCGGGCAATGGGGTGCTCGACGATGCGCGCATGGGGCAGGGCGGGGCGGTCGCTCCAGATCATGCCGGGCAGGTCGAGGTCGGTACGCACGCGCACGCCGTGATCGGACAGCTTGCCTTCCATCGCGCGCAGGCCGGCCGGCGACACGCTGTCGCCCGCCACGGCCAGCGTGTCGTCCCGGTGCAGGTGTGTCGCCAGCCAGTCGAGGTGCTCGGGCGTGTGCGGCACGTGCAGCTTCATCAGCGCGATACCGCTGCCGGCGAGCTGCTGCTCGGCCTGCGAGAAGTAGCGCGAGTCGGTCCACAGTCCGGCGTGTTCGCGCGTGACGATCAGCGTCCCCGCCGAGCCGTTGAAGCCGGAGAGCCACGCGCGCGCCTGCCAGCGTGCGGGCAGGTATTCCGACAGGTGCGGATCGGCGCTGGGGACGATCACGGCGGCGACGCCGTGCTGTTGCATGGCGGCGCGTAGCGCGGCGATACGGGCGGGGATGGGCGTATTCATGTCTTGCATTTTAGCAGGCGTATCGGTCCGGCCAGCGGGTCGGCATCGCGGTCGATCGTCGTGGCGGCCGGTCGCTGGGGGAGCGCAGGTCGTATGTGTAGACTCCGTCACCGGACCTCGCCCGCGGCTCGTCGGGAAGGAGGGCGGCGGGGGGCACCCGTTCCCGCCGTGGCATCATCCACCCGTTTCGGCAGCGCTCCGCATGATTCCCGTTCCGCCCTTCATCGTCGCCATTCCGGCCCGCTACGGTTCCACCCGCCTGCCGGCCAAGCCGCTGCGCGAAATCGCCGGCGTGCCCATCGTGGTGCGGGTGGCGCAGCGTGCCCTGCAGGCAGGCGCGACGGACGTGGTGGTGGCCACCGACGATGCGCGCATCGCCGAGGCGTTGGCCGGGCAGGGCGTCAAGCTGTGCATGACCCGCGCTGACCACGCTTCCGGCAGCGACCGCCTGGCCGAGTGTGCCGCCCAGTGCGGCTGGAGCGACGATGCCATCGTGGTGAACCTGCAGGGCGACGAGCCGTTCGCACCGGCCGCCGGCATCCGCGAGGTGGCGCGCGCGCTGGCCGAGGACGACGCGCCGATGGCCACGCTGGCCGCGCCCATCCACGACGCGCACGAGCTGTTCGACCCGAACGTAGTGAAGCTGGTGCGTGGCGCGAGCGGCCGTGCGCTGTATTTCAGCCGCGCTCCGCTGCCGTGGGCACGCGATGCTTTCGCCGCCGACCGCGCTGTGCTGCCGCCGGACATACCGTTCCTGCGCCACATCGGCATTTATGCATACCGCGCGGGTTTCCTCGCGCGGTATGCGCAGCTGGCGCGCACGCCGCTGGAGCAGGCTGAATCGCTGGAGCAACTGCGCGTGCTGGAGCACGGCCATGCCATCGCGGTGCGGCTCACGCCCGAACCGTTCCCGCCGGGAATCGATACCGAGGCCGATCTGGCGCGCGCCGAACAATGGTTGAAGGATCGGG
>JAJZGE010000128.1 GCA_021798675.1 Pseudomonadota bacterium
CGCAGCGCCCGGCCGGATCCGGGCGCCGGCACCAGCCATCCGCCTGCCGCCGGCGTCGCCGCACCGGCCGCTGCGGCCAGCGCCGACGGCGGCCTCGATGACTACATCAGCAACATCGAGCGCACCGCTATCGTCAAGGCACTGGAAGAATCCCGCTACAACAAGACCGCCGCCGCGCGGAAGCTCGGCATCACCTTCCGCGCACTGCGCTACAAGCTGAAGAAGCTCGGCATCGACTGACGCGACCGCATCCCATGGAGTGGAAGGGCTGAGGAGCGTTTTTGCAGGGCAGGCGGCAGTGCCTGCCGCCCTGTGCGGATGGAAGCCGGCGGCGGTGCCACCCTGCGTGGGCGAATCGCCCGGAACCCCTGCCTGTTGCGCGACAGCGCGCCGCCGAAGGCGGGGCGCGGCCACCGGAGCGCGCCCTGTTGATCAGCGTCACCGCTTCAGGTGTCGCTGCGTTCCCCGGCAACGGCAGCCACCAGCGCCTTGCGCATCGTGCGCAGCAGCGCGTGGGTAGTCACCGGCTTGTCGACCAGGTAGAGGTGCGGCAGCGGCGGCAAGTCGTGCAGGTCTGGCGGGGCATCGGAACGCGCCAGCAGGATCACCGCGCCGGCGTAGCCGCGCTCGATCAGTGCCGCCAGCGTGCGCACTCCGGTGAGCAGGTTCATGTCGGCGTCCAGCACCACCAGTTCCGGCAGGCCGCAGGCCTCGATCCACTGCAGCGCGGCGGTACCGCTCTGGCTGGCGTGCGCCTGGTAGCCGTAGGCCGCCAGCGTATCGGTCAGCAGCGACAGCTGGGCGGCCTCCTCCACCACCACCAGCACGCTTTCGGCAGCGCCCTCCAGGCTGTCCAGCTGCTCGGCCTGATCCGCGTCGATCGCCAGTTCGTCCAGCGGAATGTACAGGTCGAAGCGGGTACCGCGACCCGGCGCGCTGTCCACCCGCATCACGCCGCCGTGGCTGCCGACGATCCGCTTGCACGACAGCAGGCCGAGGCCGGTACCGGTCTCCTTGGTCGTGAAGAACGGCTCGAACAGGCGCTCCAGCACCTCCGGCTCCATGCCCGGGCCGCTGTCGATCACGCTGATGCGCAGGTAGCGGCCCAGCCGCGGCTGCTCTTCCGGCAGAAAGAAGTCGGCCGACAGCTGGGCCTGTGCGGTCTCGATGCGCAGCTGGCCACCATCGGGCATCGCCTGGATGGCGTTCAGGCAAAGGTTGAGCAGGCACTGCTGCAGCTCGGTGTGGTTGCCCTCGAACGACAGTTCCGGGTCTTCGATCGCCAGCTCCATCGCCACCGAGCGCGGCACGCTGCCCTGCATCAGCAGGTCGAATGCGCTGAGCAGGGCGCCCACGCGCACCTGCTCGGCGCGCCGCGCGCCGCGGGCGAACGACAGCATTGACTGGACCATGTCCAGCCCGCGCTTGCCGCAGTCGCGTACCAGCTTGCCCAGCCGCGTCAGGCGCGGATCGTCCTGGTAGTCCTGCAGGCTGTCGCCGGCCAGCAGCAACGGCTGCAGCAGGTTGCGCAGGTCGTGGCTGAGGCCGCCGGCGAGCATCGCCAGGCTTTCGAAACGCTGCGCACGAATCAGCTCCGCCTCGGCACGCTGACTGGCCCTGCGCGCATCCACCTCGGCCAGCGCGCGCCGCACTGCGCTGGCCAGCCGCGCCGGGTTCTGCTTGAGGATGTAATCGGTGGCGCCATTGCGCAGCGCCTCGATCGCGGCCTCCTCGCCCAGCGTCGCCGAGACGAAGATGAACGGGGTTTCCTCATCGCGCTCGCGCAGCAGTTCCAGCGCGTGCTGGCCGGAGAATCCGGGAACGCTCAGGTCGGACAACACGATGTGCGGCTTGAACTCGTGCAGGGCGGCGGTGAAGCGCCGCGCATCGTCGACCAGCTGCGCCTCGTAGCCGATACCGTCACGGTCAAGCTCGGCCAGCACCAGCTCGGCATCGAGAGGGCTGTCCTCGACCTGCAGCACGCGAATGGTCGATATCGGCTGGGGCAGGCGGTTCGGCATGTTGATGTCGCGACTCCTGATGTCTGGTCCCGCGGCGCTAACCGCCGCATGCGGTGCTGCGTGTCGCGTGCCGCCCTGGCTCAGCTGTTTTCTTCGGGTGCCTGGTTCAGCACGGCCCAGAACTGCCCCAGCGTGCGCACCGCGTCGAAGAACTGATCGACGTCGACCGGCTTGATCACGTAGGCGTTGGCACCCTGATCCCAGCTGCGCGCCAGATCGCTCTCTTCGCGCGAGCTTGACAAAATCACCACCGGAATCCGCCGCAGGTCTTCGTCGGCGCGCATGTGGGTAAGCACGTCCAGTCCGTTCATGCGCGGCATCTTGATGTCCAGCAGCACCACCGCAGGATTGCCGGTGACGCGGCCTTCCCATGCGCCGCGGGCATAGAGGTAGTCCAGGCACTCGACGCCGTCTTCCACGTGCACCACCGGGTTGAGCAGATGCGCATCGTGCAGGGCATCCATGGCCATCTCGGCGTCAGCGTGACTGTCCTCGACCAGCAGGATGGTGCGCAATTCTTTCTTGTTCATTGGATCGGCTCAGGTACGGGCGCCAGCCAGATCGGTGGCCGGCAGCGAAAAATGAAAGCGGGCACCTTGGCCCAGCTCGGCCTCGGCCCAGACGCGACCGCCGTGGCGGGTCACGATGCGCCGCACATTGGCCAGTCCGATGCCGTTGCCGGAAAATTCCGAAGCCCGGTGCAGACGCTGGAATACGCCGAACAGCTTGTCAGCATACTGCATGTCGAAACCGGCGCCGTTGTCGGCGACGGTGAACTCGTAATCGCCCTGGCGATTCTGCTGCATGCTCACCTCGATCCGTGCGATGTCGCGCTGGGCGGTGTACTTGACCGCATTGCCGAGCAGATTCTGCCAGACGGTGCGCAGCATGTTTTCGTCACCGATCACCATTGGCAGCGGCGCGACCGTCCACACAATGCGCCGGTCCGTGGCGCCGGATTCGACCAGCTCGCGCGCCTCGTCGACCAGCGACTGCATGTCCACCGCCTGCAGCCGCAGCGCACCGCGACCCAGCCGCGAGAACACCAGCAGGTCCTCGATCAGCAGGGCCATACGCTGCGCGGAGCTGGTGATCACTTCCAGGTAATGACTGGCCTTCTCGTCGACGCGGTCGCCGAGGTGCTGCTCCAGCTTGCGCGCAAAGCCGGAGACGTGGCGCAGCGGCGCGCGCAGATCATGCGAGACGGAGTAGCTGAACGCCTCCAGCTCGCGGTTGACGTCGGAGATCTGCGTCACCTTGCCCTCGAGCTGGCGGTTGAGCTCGCTGACCTTCTGCTCGGCCAGCGCGCGCACGGTGACATCGCTCACCGTCAGCAGCAGCGTGGGCGCGTCGGTGTCCTTCTGCTGCAGCCGGCGCGCATTCACCACGACATGCCGCTCGACGCCGCCGGCGGTACGCTGGACCATGTCGTAGTCCCACAGCTCGCGGTCACGCTGCAGCACGTCTTTCAACCGCTGCAGGAATACGCTGTCGCTCCACGCACCGTCACCGATCTCCGCCAGCGGCTGTGCGCGCTGCTGCGCGTCGAGCCCGTACAGTTCGCTGAAGGCGTTGTTTACCAGCAGGCTGCGCAGGCCGTCGTCGAACAGCCCGATCGGCTCGCGCACCGCCTGCAGGATCTGCTGCGCGCGCAGCACGGCGCGGCTCTCGCGCGTCTCCGCGCCCTGGCGGCGGTCGATCTGCCGCTCGGACATCACCATGATGATGGCCAGCAGCAGCAGCTGCGCCAGCGAGGTGATGGTGAGCACCACGCGCGCATTGAACAGCTGGTGCGCGGCCAGCGCCTGGCGGCCCGGCAGCAGGGCATCCTCGTTTTGCACGATGCGTCCGATCAGTCCGTTCATGCGGAACAGGCTGCGGGCATCGCGCAGCGATTGCCGCGCGCCAGCGGTGTCGCCGCGCTGCAGGCGCGCCAGCGCCTGGTTCATCAGCGCGATGCGGCCAGTGACGCTGGCATCGAGCGTGCTGACCAATACCTGCTGATCGGGACTGTCGCGGGTCATGCCACGCAGCTGCTGCAGCAGCCCGGCTACCTCCTTGGCGGCCATGCCGGCGCGCACGCGGGTCGGCTCGTCAGTGTCACCGGTCAGCAGCCGGTAGGCCGCCGTCTCGCTGTCCCGCACGATGTAGGCGATCTGGTAGGTCAGCGCCTTTACCGCGTTGGAGTGAATCACCCAGCCGACGGTGTTCTGGGTGTCGCGCGTATTGTTGAGTGTGACCGCGTAAGGCAGTCCCACGATCGCCACCACCGCCAGCAGCAGGCCGGCGATGCGCCAGCGCATGACGTCCCTCCATTTCATGAAATCAGCAACATACGCAAGCCTTCGCGGTGACCATTCGTGGCATTCTGGCACGTTTCGGCACGCGCCCGGCCAGCCTTCCGGCGCGCGCATCGGCAGCCGCGACCGCGTCGCCGCAGCCGTCGCATGCTGCAACGCGGCATGCGCCGTCGCGTCGATACGCTAACGTGCCCGACTCACTTCACCCACTCCGCCGCCGAGGAACCCGCATGGCCTTTGCCAACCCGCCGCTGCCGCCCACCCCGACACCGGCCTCTGCGCCGGGCACCGGCCGCTACACCGATTACCCGCTGGCGCTCGGCGTACTCACCACGATCTTCTTCATGTGGGGCTTCCTGACCTGCCTCAACGACATCCTGATCCCGCATCTGAAGTCGACCTTCCAGCTCAATTACACCCAGGCGATCCTGGTGCAGTTCACCTTCTTCGGCGCGTATTTCCTGATGGCGATGCCGGCCGGTCGGCTGGTGGCCGCGCTGGGCTACAAGAAAAGCATCGTCGCCGGGCTGGCGATCGCCGGCCTTGGCGCGCTGGGCTTCTGGCCGGCGGCAGGGCTGCACCTGTATCCGGCGTTCCTCGGCGCGCTGTTCGTGCTGGCCACCGGCATCACCGTGCTGCAGGTGGCGGCCAACCCGTACGTGGCGCTGCTCGGGCCGGAAGCGACCAGCTCCAGCCGGCTGACGCTGGCGCAGGCGCTGAATTCGCTGGGCACCACGCTGGCGCCGCTGTTCGGCGGGCTGCTGATTCTCGCCAACGTGGTGAAAAGCCCGGCCGAGCTGGCCACGCTGGCGCCGGCCGCGCAGTTGGCCTATCAGACCCAGCAGGCGCAGGCCGTGCAGTTTCCCTACATCGGGCTGGCGCTGGTGCTGTTCCTGCTGGCGATCTTCGTGTGGCTGTTCCGGCTGCCGGCACTGAGCGGCAGCACCGACCGCGGCGACCACGGCCGCCACGGTTTCATCGAGGTACTGCGCCACCCGCACGTGCTGTTCGGCGTGCTGGGCATCTTCTTCTACGTCGGCGCCGAGGTGTCGCTGGGCAGCTTCATGGTCAACTACCTGGCGATGCCCGGGATCGGCCACATGAGCGAGCAACGGGCCGCCCATTACGTGTCGTTCTACTGGGGCGGCGCGATGCTCGGCCGCTTCGCCGGTTCGTGGATCATGGCCTGGTTCTCGCCGCGCAAGCTGCTGGCCAGCTTCGCCGCGATCAACGCGCTGCTGGTGCTCACCACCATGCTCAGTGGCGGCGATGCGGCGGTGTACAGCATCATCGCGATCGGCCTGTTCAACTCGATCATGTTCCCGACCATCTTCGCGCTAGGCATCGAGCGGCTCGGGCCGCTGACCAGCAAGGCGTCGAGCCTGCTGATCATGGCGATCGTGGGCGGCGCGCTGATCCCCTATGCGCAGGGCCGGCTCGCCGATCACATCGGCCTGCAGCATGCGTTCATCCTGCCGCTGCTGTGCTACCTGTACATCGTGTTCTACGGCGTCAGCGGCTCGAAGGTGCGCAGCATCGCGTGATGGCCTGATGGCCGCAGGCGCGCGCCGCACTGGTGCCCGGCGCGCGCCCTGTCAGGGCCCGCTTGTCACGGCAGGTCCTGCGATTGCGCAGAGCTGCCCGCCTGCAGCTGGGCCGCGGTCGGCACGCTGACCTCGGTGCGGCCGGCGGCGTGCAGCTGGCGGTTGAGCGCGGGCAGCCAGGTGCGGCGGATCGCCTGCCATTGCTGCTGCG
>JAJZGE010000129.1 GCA_021798675.1 Pseudomonadota bacterium
CTCGCCGACCCCGCCGCGCAAATGCTGCTGGCCGTGGCCAGCCGCATCGATGACGCTTCGCCGGTACTGGCGCAGTTCCTGGCGACGGTGGACGAGTTCGCGCGCGACGCCGGCAACTTGTGACTGGCGATTCAGCAGGTTATACTCGCTCGCTGTCTTTAGTCCGTTTGGTATCAGGAGCTCGCCGTGAAGGTGCTTAACTCGTTGAAGTCCGCCAAGGCGCGGCACCGCGACTGCAAGATCGTGCGTCGTCGCGGCAAGGTGTTCGTGATCTGCAAGAGCAACCCGCGTTTCAAGGCTCGCCAGCGCTGAATCCGGCGCGACGTGTCGATAAGAAAGGCCGCATCGATGCGGCCTTTTTTGTTTTCAGTGCGTACCTCGGGGCCAAGGTGAAGCGCATCAGGCGTTCGATGAAGTTGCGGCACGCGGGCGGCGGCACGACAGCCAGAACAGCACCACGGACGCGGACAGGAAAACCCAGTAGTCGCTGGGTGCCGGCCCCCACCAGTGGATGTGCCAGGGAATGTAGCGCGGTGCGAAGCGCGCAATGCCGTAGGCGGGGTTCAACACGAACCATAGGAAGTCCTCGCTGATCCAGAACAGCATGATGCAGGCCAGCACGCGTGCCTCGGCGCGCCAGCTCCAGCGGCCGGTGAAGATCATCGGGAAGTGGAAAAACAGGCCCATGCACGGGAACAGCCACGCGTGATAGCCGGTCATCGGCCGCCCGCCCCAGAAGACGTCCAGCGCCCAGCCGTGCTCGATGCGCCAGGTCGGCAGGTTCGCTGCCCAGCCGGCAGCGCCTTCGATCTGGATCTCCACGTTCGCGAAGAAGAAGGCCAGCAGGACGGTCCAGCCGAGGGTAAGCGCCAGCACCAGTGGACGCATGGCGACGGGGTGGTCCCCAGCGGGCGCTGGTCGGCGGTCATGCCGGCGCACCTTCAACGGTCTGCTCCCGCAACTGCCGGCGACGTGCCCTCAAGCTCGGCCTGCACGATACCGAGCACGCGCTGCGCGGCCTGCGGCCGGCCCAGGCGGCGCGCCTGTTCGCGCATGCGCGCCAGTCGTTGCGGCTCGCCCAGCAATTCACGCACCCGGTATTCGAGCGAGACCAGGTCTATCGCCTTCAATGCGGCGCCCTGCTCCAGCACATAGTCCGCGTTGCGCTCTTCCTGGCCGGGAACGGGTGCGTACACCACCATCGGCACGCCCATGGCGAGGCATTCGGACGTGGTCAAACCGCCGGGCTTGGTGATCACCAGGTCGGCGCAGGCCATCAGCTGCGCCACTTCGTTGGTGAAGCCGAACGGGAACAACCGCCCTGGATGTTCCGCCGCGCGAAGCTTCAACGTGGCCAGCACGGCTTCGTTGCGTCCGGCCAGCACGACGAGCTGGAAGTCATGCTCGAGCCGCAGCAGCGCGGCGGCCACCTCGTCGAGCCTGCCGACGCCGGCGCCGCCGCCCATCAGCATGATGGTCTGCCGCGCCGGATCCAGGCCGAAGCGCACGGCGCAGTCCCGGCGATCCAGGGGGTGGCTGAAAGCCGGCATCACCGGAATCCCGGTGGTGTGGATGCGCTCCGCCTCGATGCGATTGGCCTGCATGCGGAAGGCGATCTCCTCGCTCGCGGCGAAGAAGCCCGTCATGTGCGGGATCACCCACATGCCATGCAAGTCGAAATCGGTCACCTGCACCCAGACCGGCACCGTGAAGCGCTCGCGCCGGATCTCGTGCATCAACATCTCGGCCGGCAGGAAGTGGGTGCAGACGATGGCGTCGGGCGCGAACGCATGGATGGCCTTGCGCAGGTCGCCCGTGCCCAGTCGTTCGATCGCGCGCCGCAACTTCTGCATCGGGCCGTTCGGGTCCGCCTCCGAACTGCGCTGGTAAAGCATTCCCCACAACGTCGGGTAGCTGCTGATCAGCGTGATGTAGAAATCGGTGTACAGCTTGCGGAAAGCGGATGGCACGAACTCCATCGCATCCAGGTGCCTGGTCTCGACATGCGGCAGGCCTGCTTCTGCGGCCAGGCGCAACGCCTCGGCGGCACGCAGGTGGCCGGCGCCGGCCGAGACGCTGAGAAAGAGGATTTTCTGCTGCGGCATAGGGCGGACCGTTGTCAGGTGGCCGTCGGCAGGAGCGGCCGTGTCCCCAGTTGGCTTGCCGGACCGGCCACGTCGGTGGCCGGCCGTTCCGCACTCAACCTGCAGGCGCGCACTCAGGAATAACGCACGCCGATGATTTCGTAGTGCTTGACGCCGTTCGGCGCGGTGAACTCGAAGCTGTCGCCCTCGCTCTTGCCGATCAATGCGCGCGCGATCGGCGAGGATACGGCGATCAAGCCCTGCTTGATGTCGGCCTCGAGGTCTCCCACGATCTGGTAGGTCACCTCGGCGCCGCTGTCCTCGTCCGCCAGGTCCACGATCGCGCCGAACACGACCTTGCTGCCGGCATTGAGGCGCGACACGTCGATCACCTCGGCGGTGGAAAGCAGCGCCTCCAACTGGCCGATGCGGCCTTCGATGAAGCTCTGCAGCTCGCGCGCCGCGTGGTACTCGGCATTCTCCTTGAGATCGCCGTGTGCACGAGCCTCGGCGATGGCCGCGATGATGCGCGGACGATCCTCCGACTTCAGCTTTTCCAGTTCGGCACGCAGGCGCTCCGAACCTGCCTTGGTGATGGGTGCGCGATGACTCATGCGCTCAGTTCCTTGTGCAGTTCCTGCAGGCTGTGCACGTCCGCGGCGTTGTGGAAATCCAGCGAGTGGATCAGCGCGCGCGCGCCAGCGACGGTGGTGGAGTACGTGACGCGCTGCTGCAGCGCTTCGCGCCGTATCGAGAACGAGTCGGCGATCGCCTGCTTGCCCTCGGTGGTGTTGACGATATAGACGATCTCGCCGTTCTTGATCAGGTCGACGATGTGCGGCCGGCCTTCGGCCACCTTGTTGATGCGCTCGCAGGCCACGCCGTGCTCGGCCAGGTATTTTGCGGTGCCGTCGGTGGCGACCAGGCTGTAACCCTTGGCCAGCGCCTCGCGCGCCACCGGCAACAGGCGGTCCTTGTCGGCATCGCGCACCGACACGAACACCTTGCCCTTCGGCGGCGTCTTGATGCCGGCCGCATCGTGGCCACGCGCGAAGGCGGCGCCGAAGCTGCGACCCACGCCCATCACCTCGCCGGTGGAGCGCATCTCGGGGCCGAGGATCGGGTCCACGTTCTGGAACTTCAGGAACGGGAAGATCGCTTCCTTCACCGAGTAGTACGACGGGATCACCTCGTGGATGGCGCCCTGCGCCGGCAGCGTACGGCCCGCCATGGCACGCGCGGCGATCTTGGCCAGCGGCACGCCGGTGGCCTTGGACACGAACGGCACGGTACGCGAGGCGCGCGGGTTCACCTCGAGGATGAACACGGTATCGCCCTGGATGGCGAACTGGGTATTCATCAGGCCGATGACCTTCAGCTCCTTCGCCATCGCCGTCACCTGGCGCCGCAGCTCGTCCTGAACTTCGGCGGTGAGCGAATATGGCGGCAGCGAGCAGGACGAATCGCCGGAATGCACGCCGGCTTCCTCGATGTGCTCCATGATGCCGCCCACCAGCACGTTGCCTTCGGCGTCGGCGATGATGTCCACGTCCACCTCGACGGCATGGTCGAGGAAGCGGTCCAGCAACACCGGCGAATCGTTGGATACCTGCACCGCCTCGCGGATGTAGCGCGAGAGGTCCGCGTCGCCGTAGACGATCTCCATGGCACGACCGCCCAGCACGTAGCTCGGCCGCACCACCAGCGGGTAGCCGATCTCGCGTGCGAGCGCCAATGCCTCGTCGGCATTGCGCGCGGTGCGGTTCGGCGGCTGCTTCAGGCCGATCTTCTCGATCATCTTCTGGAAGCGTTCGCGGTCCTCGGCCAGGTCGATGGAGTCCGGCGAAGTGCCGATGACCGGCGCACCGGCCGCTTCCAGCGCCCGCGCCAGCTTCAGCGGGGTCTGGCCGCCGTACTGCACGATCACGCCCTTGGGCTTCTCCAGGTCCACGATCTCCAGCACGTCTTCCAGCGTCAGCGGCTCGAAGTACAGGCGGTCGGAAGTGTCGTAGTCGGTCGAGACGGTCTCCGGGTTGCAGTTGACCATGATGGTCTCGAACCCGTCCTCGCGCAGCGCCAGCGCCGCATGCACGCAGCAGTAGTCGAATTCGATGCCCTGGCCGATGCGGTTCGGACCACCGCCCAGCACCACGATCTTGTCGCGGCCGGTCGGGTTGGCTTCGCACTCTTCCTCGTAGGTCGAGTACATGTAAGCCGTCGTGGTGGCGAACTCCGCAGCGCAGGAGTCCACGCGCTTGTAGACCGGGCGCACGCCCAGCGTGCGGCGCAGGTGGCGCATGGCTGCCTCGTTGGTCTCCAGCAGCTCGGCGAGGCGCGCGTCGGAGAAGCCCTGGCGCTTGAGTTCGCGCATGCGTGCCGCATCCAGCGCGGCGATTCCCTGTGCCTGCACGTCCTTCTCGGTCAGCACGATGTCCTCGAACGCGGCGAGGAACCAGGGGTCGACGCGGCTGAGGCCGTACACCTCCTCCAGCGACAGGCCGGCGCGGAACGCGTCGGCAAGGTGGAACACGCGGTCGGGACGCGGCTCGCGCAGCTCGCGCTTCAGCGCGGCCAGGCCTTCGTCGGTGGTGAAGTCCACGCCGGTCGGGTTGAGGCCGGTCTTGCCGATCTCCAGCCCGCGCAGCGCCTTCTGCAGCGACTCGTGGAAGCTGCGGCCGATCGCCATCACCTCGCCCACCGACTTCATCTGCGTGGTCAGGCGGGCGTCTGCCGAGGGGAACTTCTCGAAGGCGAAGCGCGGAATCTTGGTGACCACATAGTCGATGGTCGGCTCGAACGAAGCCGGGGTCAGGCCGCCGGTGATGTCGTTCTTCAGTTCGTCCAGCGTGTAGCCCACGGCGAGCTTCGCGGCGATCTTCGCGATCGGGAAGCCGGTGGCCTTGGAAGCCAGTGCCGACGAGCGCGACACGCGCGGGTTCATCTCGATGACCACCACGCGGCCGTTCTCGGCATTGATGCCGAACTGCACGTTGGAGCCGCCGGTGTCCACGCCGATCTTGCGCAGCACCGCGATGGACGCGTCACGCAGGCGCTGGTATTCCTTGTCGGTAAGGGTCTGCGCCGGCGCCACGGTGATCGAATCGCCGGTGTGCACGCCCATCGGGTCGAGGTTTTCGATCGAGCAGACGATGATGCAGTTGTCCGCGGTGTCGCGGACCACTTCCATCTCGAACTCCTTCCAGCCCAGCACCGACTCCTCGACAAGGATTTCGTGCACCGGCGAAAGGTCGAGGCCACGCTTGGCGATCTCCTCGAACTCCTCCTTGTTGTAGGCGATGCCGCCGCCCGAGCCGCCCAGCGTGAAGCTGGGCCGGATGATGGTGGGGAAGCCCACGCGGGTCTGGATGTCCAGCGCCTGCTCGAAGCTCCTGGCGACCTCCGCCTTGGGGCAGTCCAGGCCGATCTCGGCCATCGCCTGCTTGAACAGCTCACGGTCCTCGGCCATGCGGATCGCATCGCGCTTGGCGCCGATCAGCTCGACGTTGTACTTGTCCAGCACGCCATGGTCGGCGAGGTCCAGCGCGCAGTTCAGGCCGGTCTGGCCGCCCATGGTGGGCAGCACGGCGTCCGGTCGCTCCTTGGCGATGATGCGCTCCACCGTCTGCCAGTTGATCGGCTCGATGTAGACGGCGTCGGCCGTCTCCGGGTCGGTCATGATGGTGGCGGGATTGGAGTTCACCAGGATCACCCGGTAGCCCTCTTCCTTCAGCGCCTTGCAGGCCTGCGCACCGGAGTAGTCGAACTCGCAGGCCTGGCCGATCACGATCGGACCGGCGCCGATGATGAGGATGCTCTTGATGTCGGTGCGCTTAGCCATTCTTGCGGGCCTCCATCAGGGCGGCGAAACGATCGAACAGGTAACCGATGTCGTGCGGACCGGGGCTGGCCTCCGGGTGGCCCTGGAAGCAGAACGCCGGCCGGTCGGTCAACGCGAAGCCCTGCAGCGAACCATCGAACAACGAGGTAT
>JAJZGE010000130.1 GCA_021798675.1 Pseudomonadota bacterium
TCAACGGCCGGCCGGTAGTAATCATCGGCCATCAGAAGGGCCGCGACACCAAGACCAAGGTGCGCCGCAACTTCGGCATGCCGCGCCCCGAGGGCTATCGCAAGGCACTGCGTCTGATGAAGCTGGCCGAGCGCTTCGGCCTGCCGCTGCTGACCCTGATCGACACCCCCGGCGCCTACCCTGGCGTGGGTGCCGAGGAGCGCGGCCAGAGCGAGGCGATCGCGCGCAACCTGCTGGAAATGGCCGAGCTGAAGGTGCCGATCATCTGCACCGTGATCGGCGAGGGCGGCTCCGGCGGCGCGCTGGCGATCGGCGTGGGCGACCGCACGCTGATGCTGCAGTACGCCACCTACTCGGTGATCTCGCCCGAGGGCTGCGCCTCGATCCTGTGGAAAAGCTCCGACAAGGTCAGGGACGCCGCCGAGGCGCTGGGCATGACTGCGCCGCGGCTGCTGGAGCTGGGCCTGATCGACAAGATCGTGCGTGAGCCGCTCGGCGGCGCGCACCGCAATCCGCGCTCGATGGCCGTGCGCCTGAAAGCCGTGCTGCTCAACCAGCTCGACGAGCTGGCCGCGCTGCCGATCGGTGAGCTGCTCGAAAAGCGCTACCGGCGCCTGCGCAGCTACGGCGCGTATCAGGAGTAGCCGGGCCCGCGCGGGCGTACCATCAACGTGACCTTGCCGCTGACGGGATGCCCCATGGCCGCCGACACCACCACCAAGCTTGCCGTGCTGATCGACGCGGACAACGCGCGACCGGCGATCGTCGAAGGCCTGCTGGCGGAGATCGCCAAGTACGGCACGGCGCATGTGAAGCGCATCTACGGCGACTGGACCAAGCCTGATCTCAATGGCTGGAAGGAAGTGCTGCTGCGCCTGTCGATCCAGCCGATCCAGCAGTTCCGCTACACGGTGGGCAAGAACGCCACCGACTCGGCGATGATCATCGACGCGATGGACCTGCTGTACACCGAGCGCTTCGACGGCTTCTGCATCGTCTCCAGTGACAGCGACTTCACCCGACTGGCCTCGCGCATCCGCGAGTCGGGCCGCATCGTGTACGGCTTCGGCGAGAGGAAAACGCCCGAGCCGTTCCGCACCGCATGCGACAAGTTCATCTACACCGAAGTGCTGGCCGGCTCGGCCGAGACCGAACCCGAGACGGCGCCGAAGCAGCGCTCGGCAAAGGAGCTGCGCAGCGACGCGCATCTGCTGAGCCTGCTGCGCCACGCGATCGAGGCCGCCTCCGACGACACCGGCTGGGCCAGCCTTGGCGCAATCGGCAGCATCATCAACAAGCAGTCGCCCGACTTCGATTCGCGCAACTACGGCTACGCCAAGCTCAGCGGACTGGTCAACGGCATCGGCCTGTTCGAGACCGAGGAGCGCCATATCGGCAACGGCAAGCACCTCTACGTGCGCCCGCGCGCCGGCAGCCGATGAGCGACGCGCTGCACCGGCACCTGCTCGCCGCGCTGGCGACCGTGCCGGCCGCGCCGCTGTGCTTGGCCTACAGCGGCGGTCCGGATTCCACCGCCCTGCTGCACGCGCTGGCGCAGCTGCCCGACGCGCGCACGCGCGGCCTGCGCGCACTGCATGTCGATCACGGCCTGCACGCGCACAGCGCGGCGTGGGCCGAGCACTGCCAACGCTTCTGCGCCACGCTGCAGCTGCCCTGCACAGTGCTGCGCGTGCAGGTCGAACGGGGCCGCGGCGGCGGCCTGGAAGCCGCCGCGCGGCACGCCCGTTACGCCGTCCTCGCCGCGCAGCTGCAGCCGGGCGAATGGCTGCTGCTCGGCCATCACCGCGACGATCAGGCGGAGACGGTACTGCTGAAGCTGCTGCGCGGCGCCGGTCCGGACGGGCTGGGTGGGATGCGCGCGCTGCGCCCGTTCGGCCGCGGCCAGCTGTGGCGACCGCTGCTGGCGCTGTCGCGGCAAGCGCTGCGCGAGTATGTGGAGGCCAGGCAGCTGCCTTGCATCGAGGACCCGTCCAACGCCGATACCCGGCTGGCGCGCAATCATCTGCGCCACGAGATCCTGCCGCGGCTGCGGCAGCACTGGCCGCAGGCGGTGGATTCGATCCTGCACAGCGCCGCGCTCAGCCGCGCCGCCGCCGATGCCCTGCGCATACAGTGGCTGGCGGCGCTGGACGAGCTGTACGATCCGGCCAGCGGCAGCCTCGATGCCGCCGGCTGGCTGGCGCTCGATCCGGCGCTGCGCGAGCCGCTGCTGGATCACTGGCTGCACGCGCGCGGGCTGTCCGCACCGACCACTGCGCAGCGCCGGCAGATCGAGCGCCAGTGCGCCGCGCGCGCGGGCCAGCTGCCGTGCATCCGCTGGCCCGGCACCGAACTGCATGTGTGGAAGCAGCGGCTGTGGGCGCTGCCGCCCGCCCGCAGTGTGTCCGCTGACTGGACGGCGCGCTGGCACGGCGAGCCGTTGACGCTGCCCGACGGCGGGGCGCTGTCGCTGGGCGCCGCCGACGCATGCCTGGACGAGCCGCTCGACGTGCGCCTGCGCCACGGTGGCGAACGCATCAAGCCGGCCGGCGAGGCGCATACGCGCGAACTGCGCGACCTGTTTCAGCGCGGCATCATGCCGCCGTGGCAGCGCGCCGGCTGCCCGCTGCTGTATGCCGGCGAGGAACTCGTCGCCGTGGCTGATCGCTGGGTCAGCGCGCGCGGCGAGACCATCTTCCAGCGAAGCGGTACCCGACCGTGCTGGCGGCCGGCACGCTGAGCGTCAGCGCGAAGCGGCCGCCGGCGATACACATGCACCCCCGGACGGCGCTAGGCTTCAGATATCGCCACACACGGAGTATCCGATGAAACGTGCTTTGCATCATGCGGCCCTGCTGGCCCTGATCTGCTGCGCCGTCGCACCTGCCGCGTGGGCCGATCCGCCGTCCTGGGCACCCGCACACGGCTGGCGCGCCAAGCACCACTACACCTACTACCCGCGCGGAGAGGTGTATTACGCGCCCGCAACCCGCACGTGGTTCTGGCTGGATGGCGGCAATTGGCGTTCCGGCATCCGGTTGCCGCTGGACTTCCAGGCCTATATCCACACCGGCGGCATCAGTATCGAACTGGGCAGCGACCGGCCGTATGTCGAACACAGCTATGTGGTCGAACACTACGGCGGCGAACCCCCGCGCGAGTATCGGCGGCGCGGGCATGAGGATCGCGGTGAAGGTGGCCATGGCAACCATGGTCACGGCCATGACAAGCATGGCGACGACGGAGAAGGTTGATACCGCCGGCAGTCGTGCGGATTGATTCCGCGCGACTGCTGCGTTAGCGTGGCGAACCATGGCCAAGACCGCTCCTGCCCCTGCCAAGACCCCGCCTGTCGCCGACTTCGAGCATTCGCTGGAGGAACTCGAACAGCTGGTCACGCGGATGGAAGGCGGCGCGCTGAGCCTGGACGAATCGCTCGCCTCGTTCGAGCGTGGCATCGGCCTGTACCGTCATTGCCAGCAGTCGCTGCAGCAGGCCGAACTGCGCGTGCGCCTGCTGCTTGATCCCGAAGCACCCGACAGCGCCGAACCGTTTGAACCCGAACTCTGAGCTGAGCCCCGCACTGCAGACGCTGATCCTCCGCGCCGAGCAGGCGCTGGATCGCTGCCTGCCGCCGCCGGCCCAATCGCCGGCCGAACTGCATCGTGCGATGCGCTACGCCGTGCTCGGCGGCGGCAAGCGGCTGCGCCCGCTGCTGGTCTACGCGGCGGCACATGCGCTGGGCGAAACCGGTCCGCAGCTCGATGCGGCCGCCTGCGCGGTGGAGCTGATCCACGCCTATTCGCTGGTGCACGACGACCTGCCGGCGATGGACGACGACGCGCTGCGGCGCGGCCGGCCCACCTGCCATATCGCGTTTGGCGAAGCGATGGCGATACTCGCCGGCGATGCGCTGCAGGCGCTGGCGTTCGAGATCCTCGCCGATCACAACATGCAGCGTGCCGAGACCGGCATCGCCATGCTGCGCGCGCTGGGCCGCGCCTGCGGCTCCGAGGGCATGGCCGGCGGCCAGGCGCTGGACCTGGCAGCGGTCGGCCGCCAGCTCACGCTGGCAGAACTCGAACACATGCACGCGTGCAAGACCGGCGCGCTGATCCGCGCCTCGGTGCAGTTGGGCGCACTGATCGGCGGGGCCGATGCGGACACGCTGCGCACGCTGGATCGCTATGCCCACGCGGTGGGTCTGGCGTTCCAGGTGCGCGACGACATTCTCGACGTGGAAGGCGAAGCGGCAGTGATCGGCAAGACCGCCGGCAAGGACGCCGCCGCCGCCAAGCCCACCTTTCCTTCAATCATCGGACTGCAGGCCTCGCACGCGCGCCTGCGCGAACTCACCGATGAGGCACTCGAGGCGATTGCCGCGCTGGGCGACGCCAATGCGCTGCTCACCGAGCTGGCGTACTACGCGGCCAACCGCCGGCACTGAGGACAGGCGGTTGGCCGAGCCTACTTGATCAGACGCAGCGCGAACGGGTAGCGGTATGCGACCCCCTCGTTCGCCTTGATCGCCGCCATGATGGTCAGCACCAGCCAACCGATGCCGATCACCACCCGAAGCGGAATCGCAATGATCAGGCCGATGCCAAGGGTCATCACCGAGATCAGCACCAGCACCACCAGCGCGATCGCCACGGTGATGTTGAAGTTCAACGCCTCCTTGCCCTGGTCCGCGACGAACGGCATGGTGTCTCGCTTGACCAGCCAGATCACCAGCGGGCCGATGAAGCAGCCCCAGCCTCCACCGAATGCGCCGGTGAGGAGGGCACCCAGCAGCGCAGACAGATGGGCGAACATCGCCCACTGACGCTCCTCCGCCGAGGGAACAACCGTGGAATCCGCCGGTGGCGGCGCCGCATGATCCGGTGGAACGCTCATGAGCCACTCCCCTTCCCGCGGTGATGGCACCGGGACGCCGGTGATCGTGTGCGGCTGATGCTACGCCCAACGCAAGAAATTGCCGAGTGAGCGTATGGCCTATTCGCCCGCCACCGTCATGCGCTCCAACAGGATCGAGCCGGTGAGGATGTGCGAGCGCGGGTCAACGTCTGCCCCCACCGCAACGATCCCGGCAAACATCTCACGCAGGTTGGCGGCGATGGTGATTTCCTCCACCGGGTAGGTGACGCGGCCACCCTCGACCCAGAAGCCCGCTGCACCGCGCGAGTAGTCGCCGGTCAGCGTGGACACGCCCTGGCCCATCACCTCGGTCACCAGCAGGCCATTGCCCATTCGCCGCAGCATGTCTTCGAAACTGTCGGCCGCGCCGTCCGCGCTGCCGGCCTCGACGATCAGGTTGTGGATGCCGCCGGCATTGCCGGTGGATTCCAGCCCCAGCTTGCGCGCCGAGTAGCTGCCCAGCACGTAGCGCGCCAGCACGCCGCGTTCGACCAACGCGCTGTCGCGGGTGGCCACGCCTTCGGCATCGAAGCTGGAAGAACCGTGCCCACGTGCCAGCTGCGGCCGCTCCACGATGTTCAGCCACGCCGGCATCACTGGCTTGCCGATGTGGTCGAGCAGAAAACTGGCGCGCCGATACAGCGCGCCGCCGCTGACCGCGCCCAGCAGATGGCCGATCAGCCCGCGCGCCAGTTCGGGCGCAAACAGCACAGGGCATTGCCGCGTGGACAGGCTGCGCGCGCCCACGCGCGCCAGCGTGCGCTCGGCGGCGCGGTCGCCGAGCGCCTTGGCGCTGATGAAATCACCGGCCGCGCGCACGCTGTCGTACCAGTAATCGCGCTGCATGGCGTCGTCGGCACCGGCGATCAGTGCCAGCGACAGCGAGTGCTGGGTGCTGCGCTCACGCCCCACGAAGCCGTGCGAGTTCGCGTAGACCGAGACGCCCTGACCGGCCTGCACGCTGGCGCCGTCGGAGTTGCTGATGCCGGCGTGCGCGCGACCGGCTTCCTCAATGGCGATGCCCAGTTCGATCGCGCCGGCGGTGTCGAGCGCCCACGGATGCCACAGATCCAGATCCGGGAAGGCAGTGGCCATGCGCGCCGCGTCGGCCAGTCCGGCGGCCGGATCGGCCTCGGTGTAGCGGGCGATCGCAC
>JAJZGE010000131.1 GCA_021798675.1 Pseudomonadota bacterium
GGCGTCCGCGGGCAGGTCGAGGTAGGGCATCTCGTGCCAGCCGTTGCGGCTGCCCACCATGCCGCAGGCCAGCCGCGGCAGCGCCGGCCAGCCGGCGGTGACGTCGGCCAGCGCGGCGTCGTAGCCGCCCGCGGGCAGATGGCGGATGCCCCAGGGGCGCGAGCGCGTCTCGGCGAGCCGGCCGCCGCCGTCGAAGCGGCAGGCACGCAGGCTGCTGCTGCCCCAGTCGAGTGCGATCAATCCGGTCATGCTTTGGCGGCCGCGCGATCCCTGGCATGGCGACGGATGTTGCTGCGCGAATCGGCCACCATCTTCTGCATCGCCTCGCGCGCGACCTCCGGCTGGCGGCGGCGGATCGCGTCCATCACCTTCTTGTGGTGCGGCAGCGAATAGCGGAAGTCGCCGGCGCTGCTGGCGGACAGCTGGAAGTAGCTGCCCAGCGCCGTCTCGATCACCGAGAACAGCGAGACCATCAGCTCGTTGTGGGTGCCGTGCAGCACGGCTTCGTGGAAGGCCAGGTCGGCCTCGGTCCAGGCGTCGAGGCTGGCCGCCGCCGCCATCGCCGCATAGGCCTCCTCGATGCGCAGCATCTGCTCGCCGGTGCGTCGCCGCGCGGCGGCGGCGGCGGCGGCGGGCTCGATCACCTCGCGCATCTCCACCAGCTTCTCCACGAAATCGTCGGTGGGCATGGAGGCGCAGCGCCAGGCAAGCACGTCGGCATCGAGCTGGTTCCAGTACACGGTCTTGCGCACGCGGGTGCCGGTCTTCTGCCGGGATTCGATCAGGCCCTTGGCGGACAGCACCTTCATGGCTTCGCGCAGCGCGGTGCGGCTCACCTTCATGCGCTCGGCCAGCAGCTCCTCGCGCGGCAGGTTCTCGCCCGGCGCGATCTCGCCGCCGACGATCAGCCGGCCCAGCTCCTGCACCACCTGGCCGTGCAGGTTGCGCACCACGACGGGCTTTACCATGCCGTTCTCCCTGCCGCGACCGCGTGCTTCGCGGTCTTGTGCGCTATTTGTACTACATAATGGAGAGCGTGTCGCGGGGCGTGCCGCGTGCCTGGGAGCAGGGCGGCAGCTTACCCGTTCGGCCGGTCCTTTGCGTGCGCCCGCCAGCCGTCGTCCAGCGTGTGCAGGAAGGCGATGATGTCGCGGATGTCCTGCGCGGTCAGCGGCGCCGGGTCGCCCACGTGGCGGTTGAACGGGGCGTCGGTGGTGTCCACGTTGGCCCGGTAGGCAGCGGGCAGGTCGTCGTAGACCAGCACGTGGCCCTGCGCGTCGCGCGGATAGATCTTTTCCGGGGCGACGCTGCGCAGGTTGTAGAAGTCGAGTACCTGCGTCAGCGAATGGTAGACGCCGTTGTGGAAGAACACCGCGCGCCGGTCCACGTTGCGCAGGGTGGGCGTCAGGAACATGCCGCAGTACTGCGTCTGCGCGGCGAGGTCCTTGCGGAACGGGCCGCACAGGCCGAGGTCGTGGAAGCGCGGATCGCGGTTGGCCGCCAGCGCGGGGTTGCGCGGCACGCCCAGCGCCTCGTACTGGGTGTCGGTGAACAGCGGCGGCAGGCCGTCGCGCGTGGGCCGGTCGAGGTGGCAGGCGGCGCAGTTGCCTTTCGCGGGGTCGTTGAACAGGCGCAGGCCGCGCGTCTCGGCGGGGGTCAGGCGGGCCTGGCCCTGCAGCCACGCGTCGTACTTGCTGGTGAAGGGATGGAAGGACGGGTCCTCGATCTCGAAGCGGCCGATGGCGAACATCGCCTCGTCGACGAGCTGCTGCGGATCGTCGACGATGCCCGTGCCGAACAAGCGCACGAAGCTCGCGCGGTAGCGGCTGTGCGCCAGCTTCGCGGCCACCGCAGCCGTGCTGCGGTTGGCCATTTCCACCGGGTTGAGCAGCGGCAGGTAGGCCTGGCGCTGCAGCGAGTCAGCGCGACCGTCCCAGAACAGGCCGCCCTGCGGCACCATCGCGGGCGCGGCGGGCGTGGTGCCGGCCAGCTTGCGGGCGCGCGGCTCGTTGCGCGCGGCGATGGCCAGCGCATTGAGGTTGGGCACCACGTCGGCGGAGCTGTCCGGGCCGATGCTGAAGGGGCGTTGCCGGTACAGGTAGGCCAGCGAGGGTGGCGGACGGTAGCCGACCTGGCGCAGGTGTACGCCGCCCGGCTGCACGATGAGCGCGTTGGGCGGGTTGTAGCCGTACGCGGGGCTGTGGCACGACGCGCAGGACTGCCTGCCCGAGCCCGACAGCATGGGATCGAAGAACAGCGCCTTGCCCAGCTGGGCCACCGCGCTCAGCGGCTGCGTCTTCGGCAGGCGCAGGTGGACGGGATGCGGGTTGCTGCCGTCGCCGGTCGGTCCGATCGCGTGATCGACGAAAGCGTAGCTGGCGAGGCAGCCGAGGGCGCCAGCCACACCGAGCAGGAGCCCGGCCAGGCGGTGCCTCATGGGCGCATGGCGAAGGGTGGAATGATCAGCCTGCATGCTGCGAACGATGCTTGCACAAGCACGTGACAACCCCCTCGACCGATATGGGTGAGGGGGTTGCGACAGGTTGCGTCAGGAGTGCCCATGCGGCTGTTTGTCAGACGGCAGGCCGGTCGCGGGATCCAGGAACAGCCGCGGCGCGCGGTCGAACCGGCGGCGGTGGAAGTCGAACATGCCCATGATGCTGCCGGCGGTGGCATCGTCCGAGCCCTGGCCGATGCGCTTTCCGTGCAGCCAGTTGTCTTCGATGAAGCGCACCACCGAGGCCTGCGTGATCTGCGTGTCGTCCACGTAGTTGCTGCGCGCCCACGGCGAAATCACCAGGAACGGGATGCGCGTACCGGGGCCGCAGCGGCCGTTGACGATGCCGCCGTTCACGCCCATGCCCGGCCTGGCGCCCGGGGCATTGCACACGCCCGGTCCGCTGAGCTGGTCGGCGCCGACCACCGAGCCTTGCCGGGTGGTGGCGTCGAAGGACGAGGTGGTGGGCGTGGTGTAGCGATGGTCGTACCAGCCGTCGGAGTCGTCGTAGGTGACGATGACGGCGGTGCTGTCCCAGTCGGGTTGGTGCTGCAGGAAGTTGAGCACCTTCACCATGAAGGCCTGCTCGTCCAGCGGGTCGGAGTTGCCGGGGTGTGCGTCGTCCACGGCGGGCGGCTTGATGTAGCTCACCGACGGGAAGTTGCCGGCCGATACCGCCTTGAAGAAGTCGCGGACGTCGTATTCGTGGTGTACCGGGGTGGCGGTCGCGTCCTTGTCGTCGGTGCGGCCGATCTCGGCCAGCGAGGTCGGGCGGGCATGCGTCGGGTTGGAGGTGCTGGCGTAGTACTGGAACCAGTTGTGGTGCGGCACGTAGTCGGTGATGCTGGCATCCAGCACGCTGGAATACGTGCTGCGCGCACAGCCGGTGCTGCCGTTCGGGTTGGTGGCGCCGAGGTCGAAGCCGCCCATGAAGCCGCCCCAGGTGATATGCCCGGCGTTGAGCAGGTCGCCGATGTTCCGCGACGTCATCATCACCGTCTTGCGGGTGGACGAGCAGACGTCGTAGCCCGGGTCGGTGTCGCCGACCAGGCTGAGCCCGCCCTGGCCGTCGGGGATGGTGGCGGCGGAACCCAGCACCACCCTGGCGCCGTTGTTGGTGCCCGAGACCACGGCGATCGCGCCCGGTGTCGAGGGGCCGTAGCTGTCGGTGTAGGCGTTGTCGTCCATCGCGAAATGCTGCGCGTAGTTCCACAGCGCGGTGACGGTATTGCCGTCGAAGTAGCCCATCACCAGCCCGTGCGTGCCGAACGCGCCGGTGGTGGTCACCGTGTTGTTGCCGGTGTACGCGGGGAAGCGGTCGGCGGCGCCGTTGTCGTAGGCGAGTTGTTCCGCCGTGTAGCCGTGGTTCTGGTCTTCGGTGTTGGCCTGGGTGCGGTCGAGGCGGAACGGATTCACCGCGTTGGCGCCGTTGATCGCATTGAACTTGTTCGGGTTGGCGTTGAGCAGCCCCGGGCTGAGGCCCTCCACGTGCGGCGTGAACGGGCGGGCCTTGAACGCGGGCTCGCCGGGCGGGTTCGCGGCCACCGGATAGGTGCCGAAGTAATGATCGAACGAGCTGTTCTCGTCGTAGATCACCACCAGGTGCTTGATCGGCGTGGTGGTGGGGACCTGGTCCTGCGGCGAGTGCCACGACGCATGCCCGAAGCCGTCGGCATAGGGGTTGGGTACGGGATGGATCTGCGCATGGGCGGCAAGCGCCAAACCCATGGCGCCGATCGACGCGGGCAACAAGGCCTTGCGGAGCAGGCGGAGGCTGGTCATGTAGGAACTCCCGAGATGGATGCGGTGACGCTGGGCGGGCGAGACATCCCTGGTGCGGATTCCCCCTTGCGGCGTGCCGGGGATCGCCTTGCGCGCGGTCCCGGCGTGCGCGGGATTGCACCACGCCTGTATGAAGATTCCGGGACAGCAAGAGCTTGCGACGCCGGGCAGGCCATAGGTTACGCTTGCGCCCACGTCGTGCCAGAGGGGGCGCGGCGATTCATCGGACGATCGGGGGTTGCCATGTTGGGGATGTCGGTATTCGGAGCGTTGGCGGGCGTGGGCCTGGTGTTTGGCCTAGTGGGGATCGTGGTCGGCGTGGTGGTCTCGGCTCTGGTGCTCAGTCTGGCCTACCGGCTGGTGGTGGGCCACATGCCCGACTTTGCGCGGGCGCTGGCTGTGGTGGTGGCGTCGTGGCTGGCGAAGTGGGTGGTCATGCTGATCCTGCACGGCGGCGCGGGTGGCCTTCTATCCTGGGTGGCGCAGTTCCTGGTGGGCGCCCTGGTCATCAATATGCTTTTGCTGGCAAAGGACGGCAGCCAGATCGGCTACGGCAAGTCCTGCCTGGTGCAGTTGCTCTGCACGGTGATCTTCGTGGCGATCGGGGTGGTGCTGGCATTGGTGTTCGGCGGCATGATGCTGGGCATGCTGCACCACTGATGCCTGGCGCTGCGAAAGGAGGGCGGGCGCGAGCCCGTCCTCCTTTTTGTCGGGCGCATTCCGCCCGCGGGAAACGTTGGTGCAAGGGGTTGCAAGCACGCGCGGCTTCGGTTCGCGCGGCCAAGGGCGTAACCTTTCCGCCTTTGGAGTTGCAGCGGACCCGCCCATGACCTCACCAGCCGACCATCCTCCCGGCCATGCCGACGTGCGCACCGAGGGCAGCACCGACGCGCTGCCGCTGTCGCCTTCGCTGGGCGCGACGCTGGACGCGGCGAAGATGCCACGCCGATCCACCCTGGTCGACCGCCGCGTGCTGCACATCACCGCGGTGTCGCTGGCGCTGGGCGTGGCGGCGGCGCTGGTGGCGAAGGTCCTCACCATGCTGATCGGCCTGATCACCAACCTGGTGTTCTACGGCCGCGTGTCCACCGCGTTCACCTCGCCCGCCGGCGCCGTGCCGCACCTGGGCTGGTGGGTGGTGGTGATTCCCGCGCTGGGCGGCGTGGTCGTCGGCTTCATGGCGCGCTGGGGGTCGCGTGCGATCCGCGGCCACGGCATTCCCGAGGCGATGGAACAGGTGCTGCGCAACGAGTCGAAGATCCCGCCGCGCATCACCTTCCTGAAGCCGGTGTCCTCGGCTATCGCCATCGGCACCGGCGGCCCGTTCGGCGCGGAGGGGCCGATCATCGCCACCGGCGGTGCGCTGGGCTCCTTCGTCGGCCAGGTGATGGAGGTCACCGGCAGCGAGCGCAAGGTGCTACTGGCGGCGGGCGCCGCGGCGGGCATGTCGGCGATCTTCTCCTCGCCCATTGCGGCGGTGGTGCTGGCGGTGGAGCTGCTGCTGTTCGAGCTGCGCCCGCGCTCGCTGATCCCGGTGGCGCTGGCCTGCGTGGCCGCCACCGGCACGCGTTACGTGCTGATGGGCACCGCGCCGGTATTCGCGATGCCGGTGCTGGCCTCGCCCGGCGGCTGGGCGCTGGCCACCTACGTGCTGGTCGGCGCCGCGGTCGGCCTGGTCAGCGTGTGGATCACCAAGATCGTCTACGCCATCGAGGACTGGTTCGAGGAACTGCCGATCCACTGGATGTGGTGGCCGGCGATCGGTGGCCTGGCGGTGGGCG
>JAJZGE010000132.1 GCA_021798675.1 Pseudomonadota bacterium
GCAGCGCGGCCTGCCGCCGCTCGACGGCATCCCGGTGGCGCAGCTGTCGCCGGCCAACCGGGTCAACTACGCGGTCTACCGCGAGCAGATCGCCAACCTGCTCGCTGACCAGCGCTTCGACAACTGGCAGATGCCGTTCAACAGCGACTCGGCCTTCTGGTCCGACATCGGCTACGCGCTGGGCGGCGACAATTTGCGCACGGCCGCCGACTACCACAGGTACCTCGAACGCCTGAGCCAGATCCCGGCGTATTTCAGGCAGCAGATCGCCAACATGCGGCTTGGCCTGAAGCGCGGCTTCAGCGTGCCGCGCGCCGTGCTCAGCGGGCGCGATGCATCGATCGCCGCCGTCGCCGGGCTGCGCGATCCGACCCAGAGCACGTTCTATGCGCCGTTCAAGCAGCTGCCGGCGTCGATCCCGGTTGACCAGGCGCAGGCGCTGCAGGGCGAGGCGGTGCAGCGCATCCGCGACCAGGTGATCCCGGCCTACGCCAGGCTGCTGACGTTCTTCCGCAACGAGTACGTGCCGCAGGCGCGCACCACGCTGGCCGCCGAGGCGCTGCCGGACGGCAAGGCGTATTACCGCCAGCAGATCCGCGAATACACCACGCTGGATCTGAGTCCCGACGCGATCCACCGGATTGGCCTCGAGCAGGTGGCGAAGATCCACGCGCAGATGCTGCAGGTGATGCAGCAGTCCGGCTTCAAGGGCAGCTTTGCGCAGTTCCTGCAGTTCCTGCGCAGCGACCCGCAGTTCTACGCCAGGACGCCGCAGGAGCTGCTTGACCGCAGCGCCTGGGTGGCCAAGGAAGTGGACGGTCAGCTGGCGAAATTCTTCGGTCACCTGCCGCGCGCGCGTTTCACCATCGAGCCGGTGCCCGCGGCCATCGCCCCGTACTACACCTCCGGCCGCGGCGGCCCGGACGTCTATCTGGTCAACACCTACGACCTGAAGTCGCGGCCGCTCTACAACCTGCCCGCGCTGACCCTGCACGAGTCGTATCCCGGCCACGCGCTGCAGCTGGAGCTGGCCGCGGAGGATCGCAGCCAGCCTGCGTTCCGCCGCGACAGCTACATCTCCGCCTATGGCGAAGGCTGGGCGCTGTACTCGGAATACCTCGGCAATGCCATGGGCATCTACCAGACGCCGTACCAGCAGTTCGGCTTTCTCAGCTACCAGATGTGGCGCGCCTGCCGGCTGGTGGTCGATACCGGCATCCATCACCTGGGCTGGACGCGGCAGCAGTCGATCGACTATCTCAGCGCCAACACCGCGCTGTCCGAGCGCGAAATCGCCAACGAGGTGGACCGCTACATCAGCTGGCCGGGACAGGCGCTGTCGTACGAGCTCGGCTACCTGAAGATCCGCGAGCTGCGCAGCAAGGCGGAACAGGCGCTGGGGCCGAAGTTCAACCTGCGCCACTTTCACGACACCGTGCTGCAGATCGGCTCGGTGCCGCTGCCGGTGCTGCAGCAGCGCATCGACCGCTTCATCGCCGAGGGCGGCCCGGAGCCGGACTACGGCTGCGCTTGCGCGAAGCGGAAGCGGGCCTCGACGAAGCCTTCCGGCTGAGCGTGGCGAGCTGCTGGCAGCTGCTACACAAATAAAGTAATATTACGTGTAACTTTACAGGGAGAGTCGCGCGTCATGACTGCCCGCCCCACCCGCATCGCCGAAGGCGCACCACGTTACACGGCACCACCGGATGCGCTTGCTGCTCCGGCACTGCGCAGCTTCTTCCGGCTGGCCGACGCGTGGCAGCTGCGCATCGCCGACCAGCGCCGGCTGCTGGGCGATCCGCCGGAGTCGACCTTCTACAAGTGGAAGCGCCAGCGCGATGGCGCGCTGGGCCGCGATACGCTCGAGCGGATCAGCTACCTGCTCGGCATCTGGAAGTCGCTGCAGATCCTGTTTCCCGATCCGGCGCAGGCCGACGCGTGGCTGCACAAGCCGAACCAGTCGCCGCTGTTCGGCGGCCACTCCGCGCTGGAGCGCATGCTGTCGGGCAACGTCGCCGACCTGTATGTCGTGCGCCAGTATCTGGATGCGCAGCGCGGTTGAAGTCGCTCTCATCAAACATCACGCAACCGATGGATCGAAAGGGCTGAGGAGCGCTTTTGTAGGGCGGGCACTGCCCGCCGCTCTATACATGCAGCACGGATAGAAGCCGGCGGGCGGTGCCCGCCCTACGCAGGCGAATAGCCGCCCCGCGGCCATTTTGTTGCGCGACAGCGCGCCGTCGAAGGCGGGGCGATAACGTCCACCAAGGCGAATGCCGCCCTCGCCATGCCCTGTGTGGGTCCACTGGACTTCCGATGCCTGCCGCCACGCCGCCGCTCAAACGCATCCGCTGGAGCCACGCCTGGCGCATCGTGCCCAGCCGATTTCCGCCGGTGGGCCTGTTCGACCGCATCGCTGATCCGGCCGATCTCGACGCGGTGTTCGCGCTCGAGGCGCTGACCAACCCGCGCCTGCGCGAGGAGATCGGCGCGCTCAAGCGCGTGCCCAGCGGGCGGCGCCTCAGCGGCCCGGGCTCGACCCCGGTGATGGCCGCGTTCACCCATCTCAACCCGCAGGGCAGCCGCTTCTCCGACGGCAGCTGGGGCGTGTTCTACGCCGCTCGCAGCGTGGCCACCGCGGTGGAGGAAACCGTCCATCACCGCCAGCGCTTTCTCGCCGCCACCGCCGAACCGGCCTGCGAGCTGTCCATGCGCTGCTACCGGACCAGCCTCGACAGCAGGCTGCACGATCTGCGCGGCGGCTGGCCGGCGGCGCATGACCCCGACAGCTACGTGGCCAGCATTGCGCTGGCGCGCGCGCTGCGTGCGGTCGACTCGAACGGGCTGGTCTACGACAGCGTGCGCCACCGCGGCGGCGAATGCCTCGCCGCGTTCTACCCCGACGTGGTGGCGCCGTGCGTGCAGGCGCAGCACCTGATCTACCGCTGGGACGGCACGCGCATCGCGCAGGTGCTGCAGGTGAACGAGCTGCGGCGCCCCGCGCCGGACCCGACGCAGGGCGACCCGGCGCCAGGTCGTCCGGCGAGCTGACCATGCCGCGCGAGCGTGCGGCTAGGCGACGCCTTTCGCGTGATGGTCGAACAGCCGCCAGTGGCCGTCGATGCCTTCCACATTGATCAGCGCCTCGGCGCCATCCTGTTGCGCCTTGCGCGCCCGGTGGATGGCGAACCAGAGTGCGTCCTGCCGGCTCTTGAATTCGCGGTAGCCGTCATTGCTGACGTTCACCAGCCAGGTGCCATTGAGCGATCGCGCAAAGGGAACATCGAAAATGATCATGACGGGCGACTCGCGGACCACTTTTTTCAAGCCTGCCCAGTGCGCCGTGACCGCGCCGTAAAAGCGCGGCGCGCCGGCATCGGGATGGCTTTACGCCAGCGTGGTGAATTTTCGCAGCTGCGCAGCCGCCACCAGGGCCTGCGCCGCGCCGCCCCGACCGCCAGCCTAAGCGGGCGGCGGCCCGTCCGTCTGCGCCAGCGGCAGGGTCACCACAAACCGGTTGCCGCTGTCGGCGCCGCCGCCGCTGGCCACCAAGCTGCCGCCGTGCGCCTCGACCAGCTCGCGCACCACGGTCAGCCCAATGCTCAGCGCTGTGCCGTTGAAGCCGATCGCATGGGTGTCCTGCGAGAGCATGCCGCCGCTGGTGTCGATCCCGTCATCGCTCAGCGTGATCACCGCCGACTCCTCGGTCGTCTCCAGCTGCAGCATGATCTGGCTACCCTCGGGCGCGTACTTCGATGCGTCGGCGAGCAGATTGCAAACGATCTGCGTGAGCCGCACCGGGTCACCGTCCACTTCCACCGCGGCACCGGCAAGGCGCATCTGGAAGTGCTGCGAACGCAGGCTGATCGCGGGTCGACAGATCTCGACGGCGGCGTCGACGCTGCCGACCAGGTTGGTCCGGCGACGTTCGATCCGCAGCTTGCCGGTGCTGATGCGCGAAACGTCTAGCAGGTCGGCGACCAGCCGCGTCATGTGCGTCAGATGGCTGTCGATGATCGCGTGCATGCGCGGCAGCTCCTTTGCATCCACGTCCATCATCAAGCTGGTCGCCAGCCGGATCGGCGTGAGCGGCGCGCGCAGCTCGTGCGCCACCTGCGCCAGAAATTCGGTCTGCGTGCGCCGCGCCTGTTCCGCCACCTGTGAATCCTGGGCGTACAGCGTGCGCTCGACGAACTGCTCGTGGGCATCGCGCAGAGGCATCGGGTGCTGTGCGGCGTCAGGCCGGGCGTTGTGATCCACACCCGGTGACCCGACTGGGGATTGCGTAGCGGACTCATCCGTCGCGTCGCTGCCGTGGACGGCGAAACCGCCTGGGCTGCGTCGCTTGGCGCGATACATGGCGGCGTCCGCGTGGGCGATCAGGGTATGGGCATCGGTGCCGTCGTCCGGATAAATGCTGATGCCGATGCTCGCGGCCACGCGCAGCACGTGCTCGCCCACGCGCTGGGGCGCGGCGAGCGCGGCGATCACCTGGTCGGCGATGCGCACCGCGGCGGAGGCGTCAGGCAGTTCCGGCAGCAGGATCAGAAATTCGTCACCGCCGTGACGGCAGACCGTGTCCGCCTCGCGCACCGACGAGCACAGGCAATGCCCGGTCAGCTTCAGCACCTCGTCGCCCACCGCATGTCCAAGCGTGTCGTTGATCTGCTTGAAGTTGTCCAGGTCGATGAAAAGAATCGCCACCCGCTGGCCGCTGCGATCCGCCATGGTGGCGGCCTCGGCGAAATGGTTGAACAACACGATGCGATTGGGCAGCCTGGTCAGCACGTCGAGCTGGGCAGCCTCGGACAACTGCTGCAGCGCCTGTTCGACGCTGTCGACATGAATATGCGCCTCCAGCGCCACCTGCATCAGATGCTCGTTGGCTGCGACAAGTTGCGCTGCACGGCTGCTGTCCAGCTGGCTCTCCGCCTCGATCAGGCTCTGCTTCAAGCCGCTCAGCACCTTGCGCACCTGATCGACCTGCTGGTGCAGCTGCGCCAGCTCGCGCGCCGCCAGTGCCACGGCGGTTGCGCTGTCGTTGCAGGGGTTGCTCATGGCAGCGTCCATCATTGGTGCGGATGCGGCGGGCGAAGTCGCGGCGAAAGGCCAGTCATGTCACGACGGCTTTTTGCGCGTGGGGCGACCGCCGAGCAGGCCTTCCTGATCGGCCAGCATGCCGCTGATCTGGATGCCGTCGTCGTTGATACTGAACAGTCGCAATTCATCCGAATGCGCGCTGGCCCGTACCTTGACCACTGCCAGCATGCGCAGCAGCCGGCTGTCGACCTCGATATACCGCTGCACGATGATCGCGTCGGTCATGAACGCGGTGCCGTAGGGGCTGAAACGCAGATCCGTGTAGCGATCCTCCAGCTCGGAGGTCATCAGCACGGTTACCCTTTCCACCGCCAGGGCGGCGATCATGCGCGACAGGTTTTCGCGGAAGTCCGGCCGAAAAGTGGGCGCCAGCGCCAGCTCGAAGCCGGACAGCGAGTCGATCACCACGCGCGTCGCCCTGAGCCGGCGGATCTCCTGCACCAGCAGCAGCATGATCTCGTCGATCGACAGATCCGGCGCGCGATTGTTCACCAGAGCCACGCGGCCGCTGTCGATCAGCTCGGCAAGGATCGGCGTATACGCACGGTTGGGCAGTTTTTCAAAAGCCGCCATCACGCCGGTCTCGCCGCAGCGCGCGCCCTCGGCGAGAAACGCGGCGGCAAGAATGCTCTTGCCCGAGCCGGACGGCCCGGCCACCAGCAGCGAGTAGCCGCGCGGCAGGCCGCCGCCCAGCATGTCGTCCAGCCGCGGCACGCCCATCAGCAGCCGTTCACTCGTGCCGGCGGCGGCGGACGATCCGACAACGATCCGCGCGGGGGCGAACACCTGGATGCCGGCGCCGTCGATGCGAAACGTATGCAGCCCCGGCAGCGTGGACTGGCCGCGCATCTTCATGATCTCCATCTTGCGCACCATGGAGTTGCGCTGCACGCTCTGGCGCAGCCAGATCAACCCGTCGGCGATGGTGAACACCGGGTTGGCCTCGGCCTCGTTGAAG
>JAJZGE010000133.1 GCA_021798675.1 Pseudomonadota bacterium
GGCATTGCCCGCAGGCTTCGCCCTCCTGTGCTCGCTCGCACAGCAGGCCGAGCACGAAGCGCTGCACGAAGACGCGCTTGCCCAGCCCGGCCGGACCGCACAGCAGCAGTGCATGCGGCAGGGCATCGCGCTGCCGGCGTGCCTGCAGGCGCGCCCAGCTGGCGGCATGCCAGGGCATCGCGTTCATGCCATCGTCCCGAGCAGGGGAGCCACCGCGGTGATCGCGTCGCGCAGCACCGCCTCGGGCGATTGGCCGGCGTCGATCACGCGGAAGCGTTGGGGTTCGGCCGCAGCGCGCGCGCGGTACACGGCGCGCACGCTCTCGAAAAAGCCATCGGATTCGACTTCGATGCGATCGGCCTTGCCGCGCCCGGCGGCGCGTGTGCGACCATCGGCCACGGGCAGATCGAGCAACAGGGTGAGATCGGCCTTCAATCCGGCGCAGGCCCATTGCTCCAGCGCGGCGATGCGTTCGACCGGCTGGCCGCGCCCACCGCCCTGGTAGGCGTAGCTGGCATCCACGTAGCGATCGCACAGCACCCAGCGCCCCACGGCCAGGGCTGGCTGCAGCACTTCGCGCACCAGCTGTGCCCGCGAGGCGAACATCAGCAGCAGCTCGCTCTCCGCGCACATCGTGCGCTGCGCGGGATCGAGCAGGATGGCGCGCGTCGACTCCCCCAGCGCGGTGCCTCCGGGTTCGCGTGTCAGCAACAAGTCGATGCCGCGGCCTTCGAAGTAGGCGCGCAGGCCCGCCAGCAAGGTGCTTTTGCCTGCGCCCTCGCCACCTTCCAGCGTGATGAAGCGACCCGTTTCACTCATGGCCGCAACGCTTCAGCTGGTAGCAGGCCACGTTGCGGTTCTGCTCGGCCAGGGTGTCGGCAAACACGTGCGTGCCGTCGCCGCGCGCCACGAAGTACAGGGCGGTGCCGGGCTCCGGATGCAGCGCCGCCATGATCGCCGGCTTGCCCGGCATCGCGATCGGCGTGGGCGGCAGGCCCGGACGGGTGTAGGTGTTGTACGGCGTGTCGGTGGTGAGGTCGGTCTTGTGGATCTTGCCCTGGTAGCGGTCGCCCATGCCGTAGATCACGCTGGGATCGGTCTGCAGCAGCATGTGGTCCTCGAGGCGGCGCACGAATACCCCGGCAATCTTCGCGCGCTCGTCGGCGCGGCCGGTTTCCTTTTCCACGATGGAGGCGAGGATCAGCGCATCGTAAGGCGTGGCCAGCGGCAGGCCCTTGTCGCGGCCGGGCCACAGCTCGTCCAGGGTGCTGGTCATCGCCGCGTGGGCGCGCCTGAGGATGTCGAGGTCGCTGTCGCCCTTCACGTAGGCGTAGGTCTCGGGCAGGAAGCGGCCTTCCGGCTGCTCGCCCGGCGCGCCGATCCTGCGCATGATCGTGGCATCGTCGAGGCCGACGGTGTCGTGCTTGAGCTTGTCCGCCTTGGCCAGCGCCGCCAGCACCTCGCGGAAGGTCCAGCCGTCGACGATGGTGAAGTCCCTTTGCAGCACCTTGCCCGCCGCCATGTTGGCCAGCAGCTGGCGCGGCGTGATGCCGACCGGCGTGGCGTATTCGCCGGCATGCATGGCGCCGACCACGTGCATCTGCATCGCCAGCAGGCGCCAGTACAGCGGCGAGGCGCTGCTCAACCCTTCGGCGCGCAGCTGCTTGACGATCTCCTTGAAACTGCTGCCGCGACCGATGTCGATGCTCCTGCCCTGCGCGGAGACATGCAGCGGCGCGGTACCGAAGCGGCTGAAGTCGCGCCAGCCCCAGACCGCGCAGCCGATCGCCGCGATCAGCAACGCGAGGATGATGTTGCGCCAGCTTCTGCCTTTCATGCCTGCTCCACAGCGAAACCCAGCCCGCGCCAATGCGCCTGCATCGCACGGGTTACCGGACCGGGGGCGAACACCGTATCGCCCACGGCCTGAACGGGCAGGATGCCGCGAACACTGGAACTTAGGAAGAGTTCGCTGGCGGCGAGGCACTCGGCCAGCGGCAGGTCGCGCACCTGCACGTCAGGCAACACGTCCAGCAATTCGGCGCGCAGCACGCCGGCCACGCCGCAACGATCGACGCGCGGGGTCACCGGCACGCCGCCGATCACCGCAAACAGGTTGGCCGCGGTGGCCGAGACCGCGTTGCCGCGCAGGTCGCACAGCAACCCCTCGGCGATCGCCGGATCGCTCCACTCGGCGCGCGCCAGCACCTGTTCCAGCCGGTTGAGGTGCTTGATGCCGGCGAGCAGGGGCTGCTCGGCGAGGCGCGTTTCGCACAGGTGCAGGCGCACGCCGTCGCGGCATGCCGCCACGCCTGTCGCCGGCATCGGAAACGCCGCCACGATGCGGGTGACGCATGGCGCCTCGGGCATCGCATAGCCACGCTGGCCCACCCCGCGGGTGAGCGTGATGCGCAGCACGGCACTTGCCATGTCCTGCGTCGCCGACTGCGCTTCGCGCCACAGCAGCGCGCAATCCGGCGCCGGCAGACGCAATCGCCCGCAACCGTGCGCCAGCCGCTGCATGTGGCGCGGCCACAACGGCGCCACGCCGTCCACGAAGCGGATCGTCTCGAACAGGCCGTCGCCGTAGAGCAGGCCGCGATCCAGCGCGGAGACGCGCTCCTGCACCCGGCCGTCGACCAGCATCATGCGTCCGCCGCTCCCAGCGCGCGCAGCAGGCCGCGCGCCTTGGCGCGGGTTTCGTCGAGCTCCCTGTCCGCCACCGAGTCAGCCACGATGCCGGCGCCCGCACGCAGGCTTACCGTGTCGCCGGCCAGCGTGAGCGTGCGGATCAGGATGTTGAGGTCGAGGTCGCCATTGACGTCGAGATAGCCCAGCGCGCCGGTGTAGGCGCCGCGCGGGGCGTCCTCGAGCGCGGCGATGATCTCCATGCAGCGCACCTTGGGGCAGCCGGTGATGGTGCCGCCGGGGAACACCGCGGCGATCGCCTGCCCCGGTGTCACGCCTTCGCGCAAACGGCCGCGCACGTTGGAGACGATGTGGTGCACATGGGCGTAGCTCTCCACCGTCATCAGCTCGTCCACCTCGACCGTGCCGGGCACGCAGACGCGGCCGAGATCGTTGCGTTCGAGGTCGATCAGCATAACGTGCTCGGCGCGCTCCTTGGGATGCGCGACCAGTTCGCGGATGCGCGCACCGTCATCGTCGCCGTCCGTGCGCGGCCGGGTGCCGGCGATGGGGCGCGTCTGCGCAAGGCCCCCGCGCACCTCCACCAGCCGCTCGGGCGAGGAACTGGCGATCGCCCAGCCGGGCTGCTGCAGCAGCCCGGCAAACGGCGCAGGGTTGGCGCGGCGCAGGGCGGCATGCAGTGCCGCCGGCGTGGGCGGCTCGGTGTAATGCGCGCGCCAGGCGCGCGACAGGTTCACCTGGAAAATGTCGCCCGCCTGCAGGTGTTCGTGGATGCGTGCCACGCCGTCAAGGAAGTGCGACGGCTCGTCCTCGACCAGTTGCACGGGCGACGGCAGGGCGGGAAGCGACGGCGTCGCTGCGAGGTCGGCCTGCAGCGCGTCGAGCAGGTGTTCGCTGCCCGCCTCGGCCACCAGCACGGTGCAATCGCGCGCGTGGTCCACGATCGCGGCGACCGGGCAGCGCAGGGCCAACGCCGTCGGCAGCACGGCATCGGCGCGCAGCCGCAGCTTCGGCTCGATCTCGCCGGCCAGCTCGTAGCACAGCAACAGCGCCCAGCCGCCGTGGAACGGCAGGCCGTCGTCCTCGCGCGGCTGGCGCCCGGCCTGCCACGCGGCATCCAGCGCGTCGAGAAAGCGCGCACCGACGACGTCGCCGGCGCCGTTGCGCACATGGCCGTCCGCAGCGAGCGCCAGGCTGTCCTGCGGAAACGCGAACAGGATGTCGAAGCGCGCCTGCGGCGTGCCGTGCAGGACGCTTTCGAGCAGGCAGGGGTAGCGCTGCGGAAAAGCAGCGGCCGGCGCGAGCAGATCGCGCCGGCCGCCGAGGATGCGACGATGGCAGGCCGTCACACGCGACGGAACGCCAGCGTGCCGTTGGTGCCGCCAAAGCCGAACGAATTCGAGAGCGCCACCTCCAGCTTCGCTTCGCGCGCGACGTGCGGCACGAAGTCGAGGTCGCAGCCCTCGCCCGGCTCGTCCAGGTTGATGGTCGGCGGCAGCACCTGGTCGCGCAGCGCGAGGATAGTGAAGATCGCTTCCACCCCGCCCGCCGCGCCGAGCAGGTGGCCGGTCACCGACTTGGTCGAGCTCATCGCCAGCTGGTAGGCGTGGTCGCCGAACACGCGCTTGGCCGCCAGCACCTCGCCCAGGTCGCCCAGCGGCGTCGAGGTGCCGTGTGCGTTGACGTACTGCACGTCGGCCGGGTTGAGGCCAGCGTCCTTCAGCGCGCTGTCCATGCAACGGGCCGCACCTTCGCCGCCCTCGCTGGGCGCGGTGATGTGGAAGGCGTCGCCGCTCATGCCGAAGCCCACGAGCTCCGCGTAGATGCGCGCGCCGCGCGCCTTGGCGTGTTCGTATTCCTCCAGCACCAGCACGCCGGCGCCGTCGGACAGCACGAAACCGTCGCGATCCTTGTCCCACGGCCGGCTGGCCCAGGCCGGCTCGTCGTTGCGGGTGGACATCGCCTTGGCCGAGCAGAAGCCCGCCATCGCCGTGCCGGTGGTGGCGAACTCGGCGCCGCCGGCGATCATCACGTCGGCGTCGCCGTACTGGATCATGCGCGCGGCCAGCCCGATGTTGTGCGTGCCGGTGGTGCAGGCGGTGACGCAGGCGATGTTCGGGCCCTTCAGGCCGTACATGATCGACAGGTGGCCGGACACCATGTTGATGATCGAACTGGGTACGAAGAACGGCGACACGCGGCGCGGGCCCTTCTCGTGCAGTTCGATCGAGGTGTGCTCGATGGTGTGCAGGCCACCGATGCCGGCCGCCACCGCCACGCCGATGCGCGGCGCGTTGGCCTCGGTCACTTCCAGCCCGGAATCCTTCAGCGCCTGCGTGCCCGCGGCGATGCCGTAGTGGATGAAGGGATCCATCTTCTTGATCTCTTTCGGCGCGATCCACTGCGCCGCGTCGAAATCCTTCACCTGGCCGGCGATGCGCGTGGCGTAAGTGGACGCATCGAAATGGGTCACCGGACCGATGCCGCTGGCGCCCTTGAGGATGTTGCCCCAGGCCGTGGGCAGGTCGTTGCCGACCGGCGAGATGATGCCCATGCCGGTCACTACCACGCGTCGCTTGCTCATGCTGTTTTCCTTCGTGTTACGGGGAGCCGGCCTGCGGCCGCCTCCCGTCGTTCGCGGATGCCCGTGGCCATGGCGCACCATACGGGATCGGACGTTACAAGTTGCAGAAACGAAAACTGCGCCATGTCGGCGCAGCTTCCGGTACCGCTTGCGAAGCAGTGGCGCATGGCGCCCGGCTGCCCCGGCTCGATCAGTCCTTGGAGTGGGCCTTGATGTAGTCCACGGCCTGCTGCACGGTGGTGATCTTCTCGGCGTCCTCGTCCGGAATCTCGGTCTCGAACTCTTCTTCCAGCGCCATCACCAGCTCGACGGTGTCGAGCGAGTCGGCGCCCAGGTCGTCCACGAACGAAGCATTCGCCGTGACTTCATCTTCCTTGACGCCCAACTGTTCGACGACGATCTTCTTGACGCGCTCTTCGATGGTGCTCATTGCAAATCTCCCACGGGGAATGTGTTGTACGCCGGCCTGCGACCGGCAAGACCGGCGGATTGTAGTGGCTAAGCGGCGAGGCCGCCACGCGTTCCGCCGACTGGGCCAAAAAAGCGATTGTCGCCGAAAATCCGACCATGCGCGACAGTTTGGGCGGGCGTTTGAAACTGCCGTCAAGGCATGTACATGCCGCCGTTGACGTGAAGCGTTTCGCCGGTGATGTAGGCTGCGGCGGGCGACGCCAGGAAGCCCACCGCCTTGGCGATGTCGCCGGCTTCGCCGAGACGGCCCAGCGCGATCTGGTTCAGCAATCCTTCCTTCGCCGATTCCGGCAGCGCACGCGTCATGTCGGTGTCGATGAAGCCTGGCGCCACCACGTTCAC
>JAJZGE010000134.1 GCA_021798675.1 Pseudomonadota bacterium
CAGCATGCCGAACGGGCTGGCCTGCTGCGCGGCGATCAGCGAACGGACGAACTGCGTGCTGAGGTCGGGCCGCAGCAGCACCATCAGCGGCTCCTCGGCACGGTACACGTCCCACATCGACCAGCTCGAATAGAAGTCGAAGCCGTCCGCCTTGTGCACCTGGTGGTCGGGGCCACGGTATTCGCCGTTCGCGTCCATGCTCAGCGTGGGCGCGAGCATGGTGTGGTAGAGCGCGGTGTAGAAGCCGGTGCGCTGCGCCGGCGTGCCGTCCACGTCGATCACGGACAGCGCCTTGTTCCACGCCGCAGTGGCGTCGGCGCGGCGCGCATCGAAGTCCCAGCCCTTGCCGTCCCGATCGAGGTTGTCGATCGCATTGGCCTCGCTGACCGACGAAATCGCCACCTTCACCAGCAGCGGCTTGTCCAGCTTGCCGAAGTCGAACACGCCTTCCAGCGCGCGACCGTTCTCGGCGTCATGGTCCTCGGGCTGGTTGCCCGGCCCCTTGAAGCCCTTGTAGACCACGTTGGTCTCGCGGTCGTACAGCGTGCGCGAGACCATCGGCTGGTTGAAGCGCATCGCGAAGCACAGCTTGCGCCCCGGCGCCCAGCCACGGGTGGTGCGGCAACCCGTCACCGTGCCGTCGGGGCGCACGCGCAGGCTGGCCCACAGCACCTTGCCGGGGTAGTCGTAGATGCTGGGGCGCAGGTCGAGCAGCAGGTGCGCCGGCTTGTCCCTGGGGAAGGTGTAGCGGTGCCAGCCGACGCGCAGGGAGGCAGTCAGCTCGGCGCGGATGCCGTAATCGCTGAGGGTCACCGCGTAATAGCCCGCCTGCTCCACCTCGCTGGCATGGCTGAAGCGCGAGCGGTAGCCGCTGCCGGGCTTGTCCGCGTCGCCCGGGTCGAGCTTCACGTCGCCGGCGATCGGCATCACCAGCACGTCGCCCAGGTCCGAGTGGCCCGAGCCGGAAAAGTGCGTGTGCGAGAAGCCCATGATGGTGGGGTCGCCGTACTGGTAGCCGGCAGCCCATTTGTACGCATGCCTGAAATCGGGCATCGCGGTGTCGGGCGAGAGCTGGATCATGCCGAACGGCACCGTGGCGCCCGGAAAGGTATGCCCGTTTCCGCCGGTGCCGATGCGCGGATCGACCGCCGCCGCGTGGCCGCCGCCCGCCGCCAGCGCACCGCCGGAGACCACGGCCAGCGAAACCACCAGTACGAATGCCGAGCAAACCTGCTTGCCGCGTTGCTTCATGAGTCGCCCCTCGGTTTTCTTGAAAGGCAGCCATGCACGGCTGCCCGTCGGACTCTCGCGATCATGGGCGATCGCAAAAGCCCAAGGCATGGTCGATCATAAATTTGAATCGTTCCAAGTTGCGGACGCTACCACTGCGGCGCAGACCGTTGCATGTTGCATCGCGGAACCACACACGTCAGGCTTACGCTACATTTTGATCGTTCCAAGCGATCACAGGCGAGCCATGGCCACGGACAGCGCACCTCACGCCAACCGCAAGATCACCCTGACCGACATCGCCGCCGCCTGCGACGTGTCGCGGGCCACCGTGTCGCTGGTGCTGCGCGGCAGCCCACTGGTGAACAAGCACACCCGCGCCCGGGTCGAGGAGGAGCTGCGTCGCCAAGGTTACGTCTACAACCGCGCCGCGGCCAACCTGCGCCGACGCACCTCGTCGAGTATCGCGCTGGTGTTGAACGACCTGGCCAACCCGTTCTTCGCCGAGTTCGCCACCGGCGTGGACGAGGCGCTGGGCGGCGCCGGCTACGTCACCCTGCTGGGCAGCACGGGCGAATCCATCGCGCGCGAGCAGCAGGTGCTGGCCTCGCTGCTGGAGCACGACCCCGCCGGCGTGATCCTCTCGCCGGCCGAGGGCAGTACGGCCGACCAGGTGCTCAAGACCATCGGCATGCGCACGCCGCTGCTGCTGTTCAACCGCGAACTGGCCGGCAAGGCGTCGCCCGACGCGCCGTGGGACCGCTTGATGCTGGACAACCAGCGCGGCGCGCGGCTGGCCACCGAGCACCTGATCGCGCTGGGCCAGAAGCGCATCGCGTTCTTCGGCGGCCACGCCGGCTCCAGCTCCTGCCAGCAGCGCCATGCCGGCTACGTCGAGGCGATGCAGGCAGCGGGCCTGCCGATCGAGCCGCACTGGCGCATCGAATGCGCGCCCAACCGCGTGGACGCGGCGGCGCAATGCGGCGCACTGTTCTTCGACACGCCCGCCCCGACCGCGGCGGTCTGCTACAACGATGCGGTGGCGCTGGGGCTGATGCTGGGCCTGTACCAGCGCGGCATCAAGCCCGGGCGCGACTTCGCCGTCACCGGTTTCGACGACATCGCCGAGGCGGCCTTGAGCGCGCCGCCGCTGACCACGCTGGCCTCGACGCCGCGTGCGCGCGGCAGGCAGGCCGCCGAACTACTGCTGCAGCGCCTGCGCAACCCGCAGGCCGAACCGCAACGCACGGTCGCGGCGGTGCAACTGGTCGTGCGCGGCAGCAGCTGCCCGCCGCCCGCCATCTGACAACGCGCACCACAGGGGAAACGCATGGCCTTCAACACATCGCCGCAACCCGTCGCCGCGGGTACCGGCCGCGACAGCGGACGCTACACCGACTACCCGCTGGCCATGATGGCCTGCTCGGTGATCTTCTTCATGTGGGGGGCGCTGACCAGCCTCAACGACATCCTCATTCCGCACCTGAAGGCGCTCTTCACGCTCGACTACAAGCAGGTGATGCTGGTGCAGTCGGTGTTCTTCGGCGCCTACTTCCTGATGGCGCTGCCCGCTGGCCGGCTGGTCGAGCGCCTGGGCTTCAAGCGCGGCATGGTGGCGGGGCTCGCGGTGGCGGGCATCGGCGCGCTGTTGTTCTGGCCGGCGGCGCAATGGCAGAGCTACCCGCTGTTCCTGTTCGCGTTCTTCGTGCTGGCCACCGGCATCACCGTGCTGCAGGTGGCGGCCAACCCCTACGTAGCCCTGCTCGGCCCCGCACGGACCGGCTCCAGCCGTTTGACGCTGGCGCAGACGCTCAATTCGTTCGGCACCGCGGTGGCACCCTGGGCCGGCGGCCTGCTGATCCTCTCCGGCATCATGCTGACCGCCGACCAGGTGGCCGCGCTGCCCGCCGTGCAGCAGGCGGCCTATCGCGCGCAGCAGGCGCACTCGGTGCAGATGCCCTACCTGGTGCTGGCCGCCGTGCTGTTCCTGCTGGCCGTGTTCGTGGCGCTGTTCCACCTGCCGCCGCTGGCCGAGGCCGGCGGGCAGGCCGACGGCCGCAAGCACACGCTCGGCGATGCGCTGCGCATCCCGCACGTGGCCTACGGCGTGCTGGCGATCTTCTGCTATGTCGGCGCGGAGGTGGCCATCGGCAGCTTCCTGATCAGCTACATCTCCCAGCCGGATATCGGTGCCATGACCGAGCAGCAGGCCTCGCGCTACGTGAGCTTCTACTGGACCGGCGCGATGATCGGCCGCCTGCTCGGCACCTTCCTGCTCGCGTGGCTCAACCCGCGTCGCCTGCTGGCGGTTTTCGCCGCCGTCGCCGGCCTGCTGGTGCTGACCAGCATGGCCAGCCAGGGCCACCTGGCGATGTACAGCATCGTCGCGGTGGGACTGTTCAACTCGATCATGTTCCCCACCATCTTCGCGCTGGGCATCGAGCGGCTCGGGCCACTCACCGACAAGGCCTCCAGCCTGCTGATCATGGCCATCGTCGGCGGCGCGGTGATCCCCTGGCTGCAGGGCGTGCTGGCCGACCATCTCGGCGTGCACCATGCCTTCCTGCTGCCGGTGCTGTGCTACGCCTTCATCCTGTTCTACGGCCTGCGCGGATCGAAGATCCGCGAGGCCAGCTAAAGGTATCCCGCACGATGCGTTCCGTACTCTGCTTCGGCGAAGCCCTGATCGATTTCCACGCCGAAGGCCGCGACCCGCAAGGTTACCCGCAGGCGTTCGTGCCCTTCGCCGGTGGCGCGCCCGCCAATGTGGCGGTGGCGGTGGCGAAGCTGGGCGGGGCGGCGCGCTTCGCCGGCATGCTCGGCAAGGACCTGTTCGGCGATTTCCTGCTCGACAGCCTGCAGCATGCCGGCGTCGACACCCGCGACGTGGCGCGCACCGACGCGGCGAATACCGCGCTGGCCTTCGTGGCGCTGGACGCGCACGGCGAACGCAGTTTCAGTTTCTACCGGCCGCCCTCGGCCGACCTGCTGTTCCGCCCCGAGCATTTCCGCGCGGACGCCTTCGACGGCACCGCCGTGTTCCACGTCTGCTCCAACAGCATGACGGAGCCCTCCGCGGCCGAAACCACCCGCGAAGGCATGCGCCGCGCACGCGCCGCCGGCGCCCTGGTCAGCTTCGACCTCAACCTGCGGCCGGCGCTGTGGCCACGCGACGTCGATGCACGCGCGGAAGCGTGGCCCGCCCTGCAACTCGCCGACCTGGTGAAGCTCAGCGCCGAGGAATTTGCCTGGCTGGCGGTGGACGGCGAAGAGGCCGTGCTGGAACGCCTGTGGCAGGGCCGTACGCGCCTGCTGGTGGTCACCGACGGCCCCAACCCGCTGCGCTGGTTCCATCCCGACGCCGAGGGCGAGCTGCCCGCCTACCGCGTGCCGATGGTGGACAGCACGGCGGCGGGCGACGCCTTCGTCGGCGGCCTGCTGCAGCAGCTGGCCGAGCAGCGGATCGGTGCCGGCGAGCTCGACGCGCTGGTCACCACGCTGCCGCGACTGCACGCCACGCTGCGCCACGCCGCCGCCGCCGCCGCGATCGCGGTGACGCGGCAGGGTTCGTTCGTCTCGCTGCCGACCACCGACGAAGTTCTCGACTTCATGGCATCCCATTCCTGAGTCCGACCCGCATGAGCCCCGTACTGCCTGCCACGCCGCTGCCCGATTTCAACTCGCCCGCCTTCCTGCGCCGGCACATCGCCGACACCATGGCGTTCTACCACCCGCGCGCGATCGACCCGGCCGGCGGCTTCTTCCATTACTTCAAGGACGACGGCACGATCTACGAGCGCAGCCATCGCCACCTGGTGAGCAGCACCCGTTTCGTCTTCAACTACGCGATGGCCGCCCTCGAGTTCGCCGACGACGCGAAGCTCGCCGCCGAGTACCGCGATGCCGTGCAGCACGGCCTGCGCTACCTGCGCGAGGTGCACCGCAATGCGCGGACGGGCGGCTATGCCTGGACGATCCGCGACGGCGTGCCCGAAGACCACACCAACCATGCCTACGGCGTCGCCTTTGTGCTGCTGGCGTACTCCAGCGCGCGCAAGGCCGGCATCGCCGGCGCCGCCGCGTGGATGGACGAGACCTGGGAACTGCTGGAACGCCGCTTCTGGGACGCCGGCGCCGGCCTCTACCGCGACGAAGCCGATGCGGAGTGGAACTTCAGCGGCTACCGCGGCCAGAACGCCAACATGCACATGTGCGAGGCGATGCTGGCCGCCTACCAGGCCAGCGACGAGGTGCGCTACCTCGACCGTGCGCTGATGCTCGCCGAGCACATCACGCGCCGCCAGGCGGCGCTGGCCGACGGCCTGGTGTGGGAGCACTACGACACGCAGTGGCGCATCGACTGGGAGTACCACAAGGACGACCCCAAGCACCTGTTCCGACCCTGGGGCTTCCAGCCCGGCCACCAGACCGAGTGGGCGAAACTGCTGATGATCCTCGAGCCGCTGCTGCTGGAACGCAACCGCGAGGAACACTGGATCGTGCCTACCGCGCGCCACCTGTTCGACACCGCGGTGAAGCACGCCTGGGACGAGACCTACGGCGGCCTCTGCTACGGCTTCGCGCCCGGCGGCAACGTGTGCGACGACGACAAGTATTTCTGGGTGCAGGCCGAGTCGCTCGCCGCCGCCGCCCTGCTGCACGCGCGCACCGGCGATGCCGGCTACGCCGTGTGGCACGACAGGCTGTGGGCCTATTCATGGCAGCACTTCGTCGACCACGAATACGGCGCGTGGTACCGCATCCTGACCCGCGACAACCGCAAGTACAGCGACGAGAAGAGCCCCGCCGGCAAGGT